>JANYDZ010000593.1 GCA_025363375.1 Hyphomicrobiales bacterium | reverse complement strand
TGCATGACGCCGAGCGCCGTCGCCACGACCGCGCCGGCGACAATGCCGAGAAGCACCGCGACATTGGCGACGAATCCCTTGCCCCATTTGACGAGGCTCAAAATCACGACGAGCACGAACAGCGCGATGCCAAGCCCCTGCGGCTGGCCGTAGGCCGGGTTGGGAAATTCGCCCCGCACGCCGTCGACAACCTTGCCGAGCGTTGGCAATCCCCCGCCCGCCCAGTTGATGCCGACGCGCATCAGCGAAATGCCGATGACGAGAATGATCGTGCCGGTCACGACGGGTGGAAACAGCGGCAGAAGCCGGCTGATGAAGGGCGCGACCAGAATGCCGAACAGTCCGGCGGCGATGACCGAACCGAAAATGCCGAGAATGCCGACGTCCGGCGTGCTGGCCAGCGACAGCATCGGGCCGACCGACGCGAATGTGACGCCCATCATCACGGGCAGGCGGATGCCGACGCCGGGAAAGCCGACGCACTGGATCAGCGTCGCCAGGCCGCAGGCGAAAAGATCGGCGCTGATCAGAAAGGCGATTTCTTCGGGCGACAGCTTCAAGGCGCGCCCGATAATCAGCGGCACGGCGACCGCGCCCGCGTACATCACCAGCACGTGCTGAACGCCAAGCGCCCCCAGCCTGCCCGGCGGCAACATCTCGTCGACTGCGTCAATAATATTATCGTTCATGCTCCGCCCCTGTGTTAACGCGCCGGATGCGGCGATCGGGACCGTCCGGCATTGAACGCCAGGGTCCAGCAATTTGCGCGCCACGACGGCGCCGGACCCGGCGGGGACGATCAAATCACCGCTGGCGGTCGGGATCAAATCCGGGCGGTTCCAGCCGTTCCGCGTTCGCGTCGGCGCCGGTCAGGCGGCCGCGCCGAGGCTCAGAATGAAATCGTGGAGAACCAGCGCCGCCGCCTCCATGTCCTCGGGCGAGGCATATTCGTCGGGATGATGGCTGAGCCCGCCCCGGCAGCGCGTGAACACCATCGCGCAGGGGATCGCGCCGCGAAACGCCATGGCGTCGTGTCCCGCGCCGCTCGACAGGTGGAACGGCGCATGGCCAAACCGGTTGAAGCTGGCTTCAAGCCCCGCCATCAACCGCGGATCGCAGACCGTCGCCGGCATCTCGTATGTGATGTCCATCGTCGTCGTCACGCGGCGCGATTCCGCGATCCGCGCCATCGCTTCGCCGATCGCCCGCAGCGCGTCAATGCGCAGCGCGTCGTCGGAACTGCGAACATCGAGCGACATCCGCACGCTGCCCGGCACGGTGTTGGTGGCGCCGCGCGGCACCTCGATGCGCCCCACCGTCGCCACGAGCGCGTCGTTGCCGCGGGCGATGGCCTCGATGGCGAGCATGATCTCCGCGGCCGCCACGAGCGCGTCCCGCCGCATGTTCATTGGCAACGTGCCGGCGTGGCCGGATTCGCCGCGGATTGTGATGTCGGCGCGCGTGCCGCCGTTGATTGCCGTAACCAGGCCGATCGGCAGTTTGCGCGCCTCCAGGATGGGTCCCTGTTCGATGTGCAACTCGACATAGCCAATGGTTTTGGCGGGATCGCGCGCTTCCGACCGCGCCAGTTGCGGATCCGCGCCAAAGCCCAGCAGCGCCTCGCCGCGCGTCATCCCGGTGATGTCGACATCGTCGAGCGCGGCCGCGTCGAAGGTCCCCGCGACCGCGCGCGATCCCGTCAGCGTCGAGGCAAAGCGCACGCCCTCCTCGTCGCCGAAGGCCAGCACCTCGATGGCGAAGGGCAGTTGAACTTCCTGTCTATACAATTCATCGACGACCGATATCGCGGCGATGACGCCGTAATTGCCGTCGTAGCGGCCGGCGTCGCGCACCGTGTCGATATGCGAACCGAGCAGCAGCGTCGGCGCGTCGGGCCGGTCCGCCTCGCGACGTCCGACGACGGTTCCCAGCGAATCGATGCGCACCTCGAGCCCGGCCTCGCGCATCCACGCGCCAACCCGCGCGACGGCCTTGCGGTGCGCCAGCCGCAAGGTCAGCCGGGTCAGGCATTCCGGGTCGTCGCTGATGGTCGCGAGATCGTCGATCCGCGCCGCGATGGCCGCCCCCGTGAGCACCGAATGATCGAGGGGCGATTGCTTCATTGCGGCAACCTGTCGTCCAGCCGCAGCCTGGCGATCCGCGCGATCTGCGCCAGGGATTCTGCGATCTCAACCGCCGGCTCGTTGTTGATTCGACGTTCGAAATTCGCCATGATCTGCTCTTTGGAAGCGCCCTTGACCGCCATGACGAAGGGCACGCCAAAGCGCGCCTTGTAGCGCTCGTTGATGTCGGTGAAGCCCCGCAATTCCTCCGGCGTCAGACGGTTGAGCCCAGCCGAGCCCTGTTCGCGTATGGAATCGGCGGTCATCTCCCCCGCGAGCGCGAGGCGCCCGGCAAGATCGGGATGCGCCCGGATCAGCGCCAGCTTTTCCGCCTCGCTCATGTCGCGCATCACCGCGCAAAGCGCCGCGTGCAGGCCGCCCGCATTGTCCTCCCGCGCGGTGAAGCCCCGGGCGTGCGCCCGTTCGGCGATCACCGGCGTGTGTTCGAAAATGTCGCCGAACACATGCACGAAAAGCCCGCGCGGCAGACGGCTCGGCGCATAGCCTCCCTGCGGCGGATGTTTCGCGATCCAGTGCCTGGCGATGTCGATGCACCGCGCCACCCAGACACGCTCGTGCGATTGCGCATAATCGAGAAACCGCGCCAGCGCCGCGGCGCGCCCCGGGCGCCCGACAAGGCGGCTGTGCAGGCCGATGGATAGCATTTTCGGCGTCTGCGCGCCCTCGGCGTAGAGAACGTCGAAGGAATCCTTCAGATAGGCGAAGAACTGGTCGCCGCTGTTGAATCCCTGCGCGGCGGCGAACCGCATGTCGTTGGCGTCGAGCGTGTAGGGCACGCTGAGCAGGGGGCCGCCCTCGCCATATCGCCAGTACGGCAGTTCGTCGGCGTAGGAATCGGCGCTGTAGAGAAAGCCGCCTTCCTCCATCGTCAGCGACAACGTGTGTTCCGACGTGCGCCCCTGATAGAAGCCGAGCGGCCGCGCGCCGGCGAGCCGCGCATGCAGCGCCACCGCCGCATGGATATGTTCACGCTCGGCCTCGCGCGTAAAATCCTTGTAGTCGATCCACCGCAGCCCGTGGCTGGCGATTTCCCAATCCGCTTCTTTCATGGCGGCGACCGCCTCCGGCGTTCGCGCCAGCGCGCTCGCGACGCCGAACACCGTCAGCGGCAGCCCGCGCTGCGTGAACAGCCGATGCACCCGCCAGAACCCGGCGCGCGCGCCGTATTCGTAGATGGATTCCATGTTCATGTGGCGCTGGCCCGGCCAGGGCTGGGCGCCAACGATCTCCGAAAGAAAGGCCTCCGAGGCCGCGTCGCCATGCAGAATGTTGTTCTCGCCGCCCTCCTCGCAGTTCAGAACGAATTGCACGGCGATGCGCGCCGCGTCGGGCCAGTCGGCCTGCGGCGGACGGCGCCCGTAGCCGGTGAGGTCGCGCGGATAGTCTGGCATCATGACCCCCGATAGGTTGAATAGGCCCAGGGCGAGGCCAAAAGCGGCACATGGCAATGGCCTTCGCCGTCGCAGATGGCGAAACGGATGGGAATCTCGTCGAGAAACGGCGGATCGGAGAGCGCCGCGCCATGGCGCCTGAAATAATCGGCGACAAAAAACCGCAACTCATATTGCCCGGGGGTATAGTCGATGCCCTCCAGCAGCGGCGCATCCGTGCGCCCGTCGGCGTTTGTCGTGACGGATTTGATCAATTCGAGGGCGCCGCCGGGCGCGATCCTGTGCAGGCGGACGGCTACGCCCTTGGCCGGACAGCCCGAATAGGTGTCGAGGACATGGGTGGAGAGGCGGCCCATCGATGCGGCTCCGTGTGGCAAGATCAAGTCAGACACTTGACGATTTTCGTCGTTTCCCGCAAGGCAAACTTCTTTCGGAGGCCCGGCTCGCGCGGTTGCGGCAGGCTTCTTGCAAGTTTGGGGCTCGGTTCTTGCGCTCTCCCGACAAAGTCTAGGCCGGCGAAGGCCGCGCTGTGAGGATGGGCTGATGGATGCGATTGTTTTTGAATGGGGCAGCCTGCTGCTGCGCTGGGTTCACATCATCACGGGCATCGCCTGGATTGGCTCTTCGTTCTACTTCATGCATCTCGACGCGGCGTTGCGCGATGGGCCCATTGTCCCCGCCGGCCAGGGCGGCGAGGCCTGGGAGGTGCATGGCGGCGGCTTTTACCATGTCCAGAAATACCTGGTCGCGCCGGACAACCTGCCCAAGGAACTCATGTGGCACAAGTGGGAGAGTTATGCGACCTGGGTTTCGGGCTTCTTCCTGCTGATCTGGGTCTATTATCTCGCCGCCGATATTTATCTGATCGATCCCGCCGTCCGCCAAATTTCGCCCGCGCTCGCGGCTGCGATCGGCCTTGGCGGATTGGCGCTGGGCTGGGTCGTCTATGATCAGCTGTGCAAATCCCCCCTGGCGAAAAACGACGTGACGCTGGCCGCCGTCGGCTTTGGCTTCGTCGTTCTCATGGCGTTTCTGTTTCAGCAGGTTTTTTCGGCGCGCGGCGCTTTCGTGCACACCGGCGCGCTGATGGCCACAATGATGGCCGGCAATGTGTTTTTCATCATCATTCCCAACCAGGGCAAGGTCGTCGCCGCCCTGCTGGCGGGGGCAACGCCGGATCCGAAATACGGCAAGATCGGCAAGACCCGCTCGACGCACAATAATTATCTGACTTTGCCGGTGCTGTTCCTGATGCTGTCGGGCCATTACCCGCTGACCTATTCCAGTCCCTACGCCTATGTGGTCGTCGGATGTATTCTGGTTGCCGGCGCGCTGGTGCGGCATTTCTACAATGAGCGCCATCTGGGCAAGGGCGACAAATGGTGGACGTGGCTTGCAGCCGCGCTCGCCGTGCTCGCGGCCATTCTCGTCAGCATGCCCGCCAGCTCCCTTGGCCGCGAAGTGCTGGGTCTCGCGCCCCTGAAACCGGCGTCGCCGCTGGCGGGACTGCCCAAAGCGCCGCGCGAAGTCGCTGAAATCATAGGTCTGCGCTGCGCCATGTGCCACGCGGAGACGCCCTCGTGGCCGGGACTCGCCACGGCCCCGAAAGGCATCCGGCTCGACCATCCCGAATATGTCGAGCGCTATAAACAGGAGGTGCGACTCTTCGCCGGCCTCACGCGCGCGATGCCTCCGAACAATCTGAGCGAGATGACGGATGGCGAGCGGAATGTTATCCTTAAGTGGGCCACTGCGGCGACGGCGCGCGCGCCTTGAAGCTGGCGCGCCCAATCCGGGAACAAGCCGCATGGCCTTTAAATCGCTTCAGAAGGCCGTACAGAGCCAATGTTATTTTCAGCCAGGGGTATAGCGTAAATGATCTTTATGCGTGTCCTGTGGCATCCTGGAGACAGCAATCGCTATCCTGGGATCAGCCCGCCCGGATTGCCGTCCGTTGATCGAGCGGCGCGTGGCTGACGAGCGCCGAGCCCATAGGTGTGTGTCCAAGCCCTATCCGGCCGATTTAGCCCGACGCCGACGAGCATGTCGGATGCATCCTTCGCCATAGCATGGAAGAGCGCGTAGTAGGCAGTGCTGATGGCACGCTTGAGATCAGCCTGCCGCGGCTTCTTCGGACTGGCATTGGCCAGCTTGCGCGCCGTGACGATCACGCATTCGCTCTCCGGCGCGGCTTGACCTTTTGCGCTTCGGGAAACTTGTGACGAATGTGCGGAAACCGCGTCTCCTTGTCCGCCCAAAGCTTATCGCGTAGTTTGGTCGTCAACGCTGCTGTCACGGTCGTGTCAATCGGCGCGTCCGTCAGGTCGTACTCGGCCTCGATGAACAGCACGGGCTCGCCATCATGGTCCTCGCCAGCCCGCACGGAAACGTCACGCAAGCCAAAAGCTTGCATGCTTTCTTGCACAGTCTCTCTGATCAGATTGACGATCTTATCGTCCACAGCCATGTGCCTAGTTCCGCTCATGGCCTCATCTTATGCCATTAGGCTGCAATAGCAAAATGTGACTGCCTCCTATGGTGCCCGTGTCGGCGACCGCCGCTAAGGCAATGGGCAGCGCCGATCCCTGACGAACCGCGAGCAATCAACCTGATGGCAACTTGATGGCGCACCCGACAGGATTCGAACCTGTGACCTCTGCCTTCGGAGGGCAGCGCTCTATCCAGCTGAGCTACGGGTGCATGCAGCCTGTCTAACCGATCCGCGCCGCGCCGGCAATCGCAAGCTTGCCGTCGCGAGGCGGCGTTGCGATTTTACGCGCCGGCGTTTGCCTGCAGGCCGAATTCGCGCGCCAGAATTTCGAAGGAGCGCTTGCGGTCGCTCAGGCGATAGGCGTGCGTGAGAACGGCGATCTCCTGCACGTCGAGTTTTTCCGCAAAGGCGCGCAGCTTCGCCGCGCACGAGGGCCCATCGCCCAGAAAGGCTTGCGCCGCCAACTGGTCGGCGCGGACCAGTTCGGCGGGGCTTGCGCCCGCCATAGCCTCTTCCGGCGGCAACAACGGCGCGCGGATGCCGAGATCCCTGTTGAGGCGGGAACGGGCGCGCGTCGCGAAAATGCGCCGCGCCTCGGCTTGCGTGTCGGCGGCAAGGGCGAACACGCAGACCATGGCGCGCGGCTCGGGATGCCGCTTGCTCGGTTGATAATGCCGCCGATAGATCGCGAACGCCTGCTCCGCGCCCCGCTCGTTGATGAAGGCGGCGAAACAAAACGGCAGCCCGAGATAGGCCGCGACCTGCGGGCCGTAATCGGATGAGCCGAGCACAAAAACTTCCGGCGCGTGCGGTGTTTGCGGCGTGACGTGTATCGAGGCCATGGGGTGGCCCTCGACAAGAGGCTCGTCGGAGGTCCAGGCGACGATGTCGCGGACATTGGCGGGAAAGCGCTCCACCGCCTGATCGCCGGAGGGATTGAGCGCCCAGGCGGTGCGTCCGTCGCCGCCCGGCGCGCGGCCGACGCCCAGATCGATCCGGCCGGGCGCGATCGCTTCCAGCACGCGGAACTGTTCGGCCACCTTCAACGGCGAATAATGCGGCAGCATGACGCCCGCCGTGCCGACGCGGATGCTTTGGGTTCGCGCGGCGATGGCGGAGACGAGAATTTCCGGCGCCGAGCCGACGATGGTTTGCGATCCGTGATGCTCGCTCACCCAGAAGCGCTTGTAGCCCAGCGCCTCGCAATGCCTGGCCATTTCGATGGTTTCGCGAATGGCGGCGGCCTGTTCGCCGCCGGCAATGGTCGGCGACTGGTCGAGGACGGAGAGCGGGATCGTCAAGCTCATCGCGGCGCGGCTTTCAAGGCCGGAATGGGCATTCCGCGCGGATCCATCGTCGTTTATTTCCCGGTCCTGATGAATTCAAGAATGAGGTCCGAGAGCTGACGGTCGGGCGTATTGATCGCGTAGGATTCCGACATGTGGCTGTGCCTGGGCAACAGAACGCTGCGCGCGCAGCCGCGCCCCGATTTGCACAACGCTTCCTTGAGCCATTCGCTCTGGATCGCGATCTCGGGCGGATCGAGTTCGGCGGAGGCGACCAGCAGGGGTAGCGTCGACTTGCTCAATCCGGGAAGCGCCGAGCGCTGCGCGAGCAATGCGGGGTCGGAGCCAAAATAGGCGAGCCGGCCTTCACTCAACTCGTCCCGGGTGAAATCGTAGCCGCCGGAAGACAGGATCGCGCCGGCGAGGCCCGAGCCGCCCGCCGCGTGGAATTCAGGATGCGAAACGAAGGACGCCGCGTGGGTGGCGCCGGCGGAGTGGCCCATCAGGAAAACGCGGGCTTTGTCGACGCCAAAATCCGCCGCCTTTTCGTTGATGAAACGCAGCGCCGCCGCGAGATCCTCGTTGCCCGCCGGCCATGGAAATTGCGGCGCGAGACGATATTCGAAATTGACGCCGACCATTCCGTTGCGCGCGGCGAACAGCATGACGTTGTCGTAAAAGGGGCTGCCCGGCGCGCGCTTGACGCCGCGGATCATGCCGCCGCCATGCACGAAGATCAGCGCCGCGCGCGGCGGCGCGGCGGCTTCCGGGACGAAGACATCGAGGATGTTGCGGGGATCGGCGCCATATTTCAGATCGCGCGCCACCTTGACGCCGGCGTAGGGCTCCTTTTCGTGCAGGGGCGCGTAGATTTCGCCGGTTTTCTCGGGATCGACGACGCGGCCGAGCGCGGCGACCCTCGCGGCGAGATCGGGCGGCATTTGCGCGCGCGCGTCCATGCACGCGGCCAGTCCCAGAGCGGCGGTGACCGCCGTTAAAAGCAAGCGCATGCGCATCGAACTTCTCCCTGCGGGAACATGACTATTTGATTGGCGGCCGCGGCAGGCGCGATTCGCCCGGTTCCATCTTGAAGGCGTAGTCCAGCGACACCCATTCGCCGCTCACGTCCGCCGCGGGCGCCTTGTCGGCGCGGCGTTTGTATTCGCCGACGAGCGCCTTCGTGACGCCAAACTGCGCGTCGGTCTGAATGCGCGGATCCTCGCTGTCGTAGACCTGGCTGATCAGCGTCTTGTAGCCGGGTTTCGCCGCGAGGAAATGCAGATGCGCGGGGCGGAAGGGATGGCGCAGTTGCGCCTTCAGCAGGCGGCCGACCGGACCCTCGGTCGGGATCGGATAGCCCAGCGGCTTGATGCTGCGGAAGGCGATCAGGCCGTTCGCGTCGGTGAGGAATTTTCCGCGCAGGTTCATATCGACCTGTTTCTCGTCCTGGTTCTCGTAAAAGCCTTCGTCGTTGGATTGCCAGACATCGACTTCCGCGCCGACGACGGGCATGCCCGCCATGTCGGTGAAACGCGTATTGACGAACATCGGCGTGCCCGGCGTCGGGCAGCGAATGATGCTGTCGCCGTTCCTGGTTGGCGGCGAATTCAACCGCCAGAAGGGCCCGAGCAAATTCTGGTTGGTTTCCGTGTTGCCGTTGTCGCCGTTGTTGAGCAGGCACACGAGCGAGGAGACGCCCAGCGATCCGGCCATCAGCACGACTTCATTGTGCGTGTCGGTGGTGCGGTGGCCGAGTTCGGCGACGATGGCGCAGGCCTCCTGGAATTCGCGTTCGCTCAGCCGCGCCTCGCGCACGAAGGCGTGCAGGTGGGCGACGAGCGAGGTCATGATCTCGCGCAGCCGCGGGTCGGGCGTGCGCCGCATCACGTCCAGGGCGAAATCGGTGAGTTGCTTCTGGTCTTCGACGATCATCTCTGCGGTCCTTTTGCGGCGCGGCGTCCGGCGGCGCGGCCTGGCGCCGCCGGCTTGTTCGGGCTTTGCCTATCCGACGTGTTTGGCGAAATGCTCGAGCGTGCGCTTCAGCGCGAGGTCGCGCGATTCCTGATGGAAGGAGCCGCGCTCGTCGCAGTTGAAGCCGTGGCCGGCCGGGTAGACGTAAACCGGCGTCTCGGGCCGCGCCGCCTTGAATTTCTCGACGTCCGCCATGGGGATCGAGTGGTCGGTCTCGCCGAAGTGCATGATCGTCGGGCAGTTCGGCTTGTCGCCCGCCATGGCGCAGGCGCCGCCGCCGTAATAGGCGCTGGCCGCGGCCAGGCCGGGCGTTTTGCAAGCCGCCGCGAAGGTCATGGTGCCGCCGTAACAATAGCCGACGACGCCGACCTTGCCGCCCTTGGCGGCTTCCGCGACGGCGGCCTCCAGGTCGAGCATGGTCTTGGCGTTGTCGAGCTTGCCGCGGATGCCGGCGCCCGTCTTCACGTCGTCCTGCGAATAGCCGCATTCGAAATCAGGCTGGGCGCGGTCGTAGAGCGCCGGCGCGACGGCGAGGTAGCCCTGCGCGGCGTAGGAATCGGCGACGGCGCGGATGTGGTGATTGACGCCGAAGATTTCCTGAATGACGACGATGCCTCCCTTCGGCGGACCGGCGGGCTTTGCGACATATGCGCCGATTTTGACGCCGTCCTTGGTGGTGAGTGTGATCTTTTCGCCCATGATTTTCCTCTGGTGTGACTGACCTCGACTGGAGGGCCTTTGCCCGGGCGCACTTAAGAGCATCTTTCCAGCCAAGGCTAGAGGCATTTCACGGCTCAGTCGGCCGCCGCGTGGACCGGCGCGGCGGGCGCGCCCGCGCTTTTCGAGCCGCGCATCAGCAGCACCAGAAACGCCGCCGGGAGCGTGACCCAGAACATCAGCAGAAAATTGTTGGAATAGGCGATGGCGAGCGCCTGGCGCGAGACTTCGCCGTTGAGCGCGGCGAGACCTGCGGGCGTGGCGGCGTTCCAATTGAGATAAGCGCCGCCGGACTGCATCGTCCGGTTGAACGGGGTCAAAGTCCCGGCGATCTGCGCGTGCAGAATTTGCGTGTTCTGCGCCAGCATGAACGAGGTCACGGACACTCCGATGGCGGAGCCGACGTTGCGCACGAGGCTGAACAGCGCTGTACCGTCCGTGCGGAAACGCGCCGGCAAGGTTGCGAAGGCGATGATTTGCAAGGGAATGAAAATGAAGCCGAGTCCCACGCCCTGCAAGGCCGTCACCCAGGCGAGCGTCGAGACGGCGACGGCGGGGGTCCAGCGCGCCATTTCCCACAGGGAAAGGGCGAGCATCGCGATGCCGAACACAATCTGCAACCGCGGATCGAGGCGCGCGCCGAGCTTGCCCGCGATCATCATGCCGATCATCACTCCCACGCCGCGCGGCACCATCAGCAGGCCTGCTTCGCGCACGGGATAGCCGCCAAGGGTTTGCAGCCAGGGGGCGAGCAGGGCGGAACTGGCCACCAGCACGAGACCAATGGCGAACATGACGATGAAACTCGTGGCGAAATTCACATCGGCGAAAATACGCGGCGAAATGAACGGCCTGTCCGCCAGCCATGTGTGGACGATAAAAAGATAGAATCCGAGCGCGACGAGCATGGCTTCGCTCTTTATTTCGCCGGCGGCAAACCAGTCGAGATTCTCGCCGCGGTCCAGCAACAGCTGCAAGGCCCCGATGCCGAGCGACAGCGCTGAAAAGCCCGTCCAGTCGAAGCCGAGTGGGCTGCGCTTGCCGTCGTCCCGCAGGAACAGGACGAGACCGGCAACGGCGAAAACGCCGATCGGCAGATTGATGAAGAACACCCAGCGCCAGTCGTAGACATCCGTGAGATAGCCGCCGAGCGTGGGACCCAGGATCGGCCCCACCATGACGCCCATGCCCCACATGGCCATGGCGGCGCCACGTTTAGCGGGCGGATAGAGATCCAGCATGATCGCCTGGGACAACGGCACCAGCGCGGCGCCGCAAATCCCTTGCAACAGGCGAAAGAGCACCATCTGCGTCAAAGATTGCGCCAGCCCGCACAGCATCGAGGCGAAGGTGAAGCCGACAAGGCAGACCATGAAGAAATTCTTGCGACCATACCGCGCGGCCAGCCAGCCGACCGGCGAAGTCATGATGGCGGCGGCGACGATGTAGGAAGTCAGCACCCAGGTAATTTGATCCGCGGTCGTTTGCAGCGAGCCTTGCATGTAGGGCAAGGCCACGTTGGCGATGGTGGAATCGAGCGTCTGCATCAGCGTCGCCAGCACCGTGCAAAGCGTCACGAGACCGCGCCGCGGCGGCGCTTCACTTGCCGCGGGTTGCATGTATCGGGCTCGTTTCCGTCCGCGCGCCGCCCCACAGTTCGGGCAGCGTGCGCACGTGACCGGTGTCGATTTCGACAATCGCGCTCATCCCGGCGCGCAGAACGGGCGCGTCCGGTTCGGGCTCAATTGCAATGCGCACGGGCACGCGCTGGACCACCTTCACCCAATTGCCGCCGGCGTTTTGCGCCGGCAAAATCGAAAACTCCGAGCCGCTCGAGGGGGCGATGGAAGCGACGCGGCCGCGCCAGACGCGGTTCGGGTAGGCGTCGACGCTCACTTCGACGGGGTCGCCGATTTTCGCTTCGGTCAGGTCGGTCTCCTTCACGTTGGCGTCGATCCACACATCGTCCGTGGCGATCAGGCCAACGGCCCCGGTGTTGGTCAGCGCCGCCGTCTGCGACACGAGAAACGTGCCGGGCTGCAGGTGATCCACGGCGGTGACGATGCCGGCGAAGGGCGCGCGAACGATCGTGTGCTCGAGCTGGCGGCGCGCTTCGTCCGTTTGGGCTTTCGCGACGAGATATTGCGGCAATTGTTCGACCGGAAGATCGGCGCCGCCGCCCAGCCGCGTGAGCGCGGCGCGCGCCTGGCCGCGCATGGCCTCGAGCTGCTTTTGCGAGGCGATCAACGTGAAATGGGCCTGGTCGAACGCCGCGCGGGTTCCCGCGTTGGACGCCAGCAGGGCCGCCGCGCGGTCGCTGATCGTTCTGGCGAGATTGGTCTGCGCTTCCTGCGCGGAAATATCGTTGAGCAGGCGCTGGTAATCCTGCTGCGAGGCTTGCAGGTTGATTTTGGTTTGTTCAAGCTGCGCCTCGGCGATGCGCAGGGCGATCTCGAATTGCTGGGCGTCGACGCGGAACAGCACCTGCCCGGCCTTGACCCGCTCTCCCTCCTTCACTTCGACCGAGGACACAATTCCCGAAACATCGGTCGACACCATCAGTTTGGCGGCGCGCACGTAGGCGTTATCGGTCGAGATCACGCGGCCGCCCCGCAGCCACATGGCGCCGGCGCCGACAATCGCCGCGGCGATGCCCGCGAGCATCAGGAAGGCGCGCAGAACACCACGGCCCTTGCGCGCGGGCTGCGCGGCGCCGGACGACAAGCCCGTGGCGACGGGATTTTCCTGACCGCGCGCCTGGACCGACCTGGTTTTCAGATGAACGGGTTCAGGATGCGCGATGTCGTTGCGCGATTCAGCCGCGGATCGCTCGTCGAGAGCATTTTCATCGTGCGATACCGGTAAGGTCCTGGCGTTTTCCATGATTTCACCCGACCGCCGCGCTGTCGCGCTTTTCTTCGAGAATATTGCCCTTCATTCGAGTCAGAGCCTCGCGAATGCGGCCCACATCCGCGCTGTCGACGCCGTCGGTCATCAACGCCTCTATATCGCGGCGATAGGCGTGAATGGTGGCAAGCATGGGTTCGGCCGACGCGGTCAGATGCAGTCGGCGCACGCGCCGGTCGCTGGGGTCGAGGCGGCGTTCGACGAGGCCGCGCGCTTCCAGACGATCAACAAGGCGGGCGACGCTGATGGGTTCGACCTCGACGAGGCCCGCCAGTTCGTTCTGGCTGATCCCGGGTCGCCGTTCCAGCCAGGCCAGCAGCACCCATTGCGCCCGGGTCATGCCGGTCAGCCGGGCGTGCTGGTCCGTGCGCACGCGCATCAAGCGCGCGACGTCATACAGCAGGAAAAGAAGATCGTCGTCGAGGGATTGGGCCATGCGTTACCTTACACAGGATAAGATAACGCTGCTTATGAATAAGGGCAAGTCGCAAAGCGCGGAAAATTTAAGGAAAATAACCGTATATTAATCTTTTATTCCTGTAACATGCGCTTGAGCAGTTCCAGCTCTTCCGAGAGCGCGGCTTCACTCCGCGAGAGCCCCTCGATCTTGCGCACGGCGTGCAGCACGGTTGTATGGTCGCGGCCGCCAAAGCGTCGACCGATTTCGGGCAGCGACCGAAGCGTCATCACCTTCGAGAGATACATGGCGATCTGGCGCGGTTTGACCACGCTCGCCGTCCGGCGCGACGACAGGATGTCGGCCCGGCTTACGTTGTAGTGAGCGGCGACAAGCTTCTGGATGTCCTCGATCTTGACCCGTTTGGGCTCGCGCGTGCGCACGAGATCGCGAATGGCGTCTTCCGCCATTTCCACGGTGAGCGTCGCCCCGGTCAGAGTCGCGCGCGCCAGCAGCCGACTGACGGCGCCGTCGAGATCGCGCCCGTTGGTCTCGATGGCGCGCGCCACGTAGGACACGACCGCTGACGACACTTCGAAATCCGGCTGGGTCACGCGCGCGGCGGCTATGCGGCTTTCGAGGATTTTCAACCGCAGGGCTTCGTCAAGTCCACCCATCTCCACGCAAAGTCCGCCCGATAGTCGCGAACGAACGCGCTCGTCGAGGCTCTCAAGTTCGCCGGGCGGGCGGTCGGCGGCGACAACGATTTGCCGGCCCGAATCGAGCAGCGCGTTCAGCGTGTGGCAAAATTCGTTCTGGATGGATTTTCCGGTCAGGAATTGCACATCGTCGATCACCAGCACGTCGATGCCGCGCAACCGTTCCTTGAAGGCGATCGCCGTCTGCGCTTTCAGCGCGAAGACAAACCGGTACATGAACTTTTCCGCGGTCAGATAAATCACTCTTTTCCCGGTTTCCGACGCTGCATGCGCGATCGCATGCAGCAGATGCGTTTTTCCCATCCCGACGGCGGCGTGGAAATAGAGGGGATTGTAGAGCGCCGACTCGCCGGGCGGCGAAAAGGCGACCCGCTGCGCCGCGGCTTGGGCGAGTTGATTGGATCTGCCGACGAGAAAGCTTGCGAAGGTCAGCCGCCGTTCGAGCGGCGCGCCGGACATGCCGTCTTCATCGTCGGACGAGGCCAGGGCCGCCGTCTGCGTCCCGCCCCCCGCCGGCGCAAAAAACCCGTTCGTCGCCGCGTCGCGCCTCCCGATCAGAACGGGTTGGCGCGTTTCGCCAAAGCCCTGATGCGAATGATGCGCCTCCGACGCCAGCGTCCGCGGGGCGGGCCGCGTCGATTGGCGAATGCCAAGCATAAGCGACGCGACGCCGTCGAATTCCGACCGCAGCACCGTCAGAATTCGCTCAAGATAATGCGACTGAATCCAGCTCTTCAGGAACTTCGTGGGGACCGAGAGCCGCGCAACGCTCTCATGTACGCCGTCGAGTTCCAGCCGTTCGAACCAGGCGCCGAATATGGCTTCGCCCAATTCCGCTTTCATGCGTCGTCGCACACGTTCCCATTTCGCCTTTGCGTCCTGGCTGGAATCGTTTGGTCCGTCAGGCGGAAGCCCGCCGGCCATTGACGCCGCACGTTGGCGCGCGGGAAGGTTCAATTCGAAATTTGGACTGGCATTGGACATTTTGATACCTTGCGATGAATGGTTCACGCCGCGCGCAACAGGGCGGCAGCCAAAAAAATGCCACCGGCAACCCGAAAGCAGCCGACGCTCAATGAAATGTCGTTTTATGTTTGCGAAGCCGCGCGTGCGCGCTTCGATGCGTGTCAAGGACTTCGAATAAAATCCCCGAGGTCGCCCGACAATTTCGGGCTGTCGTATAGCTCTCGCGAGCACAAACCGGCGCCTTGGCAAAATTGACGCAGGCCGCCTTCTGATAATAGTCGTCCCCGGTCGATAGACTTAATCATCTGTTTTCTGCGCTTCCCAAAGCGCATCCCCAAAAGCATTGGTTTCAAAGTCGAAATACGAGACCATTCGAAAGCACACAATCAAGCTTTCCCGGACTCACGCTCTATTCGACGGAAGCACGACCGCAAGCGGCGTCCACCCGACGTTAAAGTCTACCCGAAAAGTCTTGCATGTGGCTCTGTAAGGCCGCCGCGTTCTTGTTGGCCGAAGCCGCCGCGCCGTTCTGACAATTCAAATTTGCAGCAAGCTCGACCACAGCGCAAGCGCAATTCTTTTTTTTGAGCGGCGAAAGTCGCCGCGTTTGCGCGCGCGCGCAAATTTTTGACATTGACGTGTATAAGTCTTTGATCGTGTTTAAATCTTCGTTAACGAATCAAAAGTGTAAAATGCGGCGCCGGAAAACAAATTTCATGGCGAAAGCGCGTCAGGAGCGGGTCAAGCGCCGGCATATCAAACGCTTACGTTTCATATCCATTAACTCATTGAAAAAATTTAATTTAATTTGATCGACCAAGTTCGGATGAAAAGTTTTTTTGAGGTTCCGTGGCTGTCATGTTGAAGAGATTGTGACAAAAATGTAGCTGTTCCCATCCGAATCAAAATGGCCCGGCGAGAGCCGAGCCACGATGAAAATTCTGCAGGCGAGCAGGGGCTATTTCGCGAGCGCCTTCACGCGAACGGCAAGTCGTGAAACTTTCCGCGATGCGGTGTTCTTGTGAAGGATGCCCTTTTGCGCGGCGCGCATTACTTTCGGTTGCGCTTCGTTGAAAGCCGCCTCCGCGGCCTTGGCGTCGCCCGACGTAATCGCCTCTTCAACCTTGCGGACGTAAGTGCGCATTTCCGTGCGACGCGAGCGGTTGATCGCTGTCTTGCGCTCGATCTTGCGGACGGCCTTTTTGGCCGAAGAAGTATTCGCCATCGTATCCTCGAAAATGCGGCGACTGGTTTGCGCGCGCCGCGAAAGCTGGAGCCCACAGCCTTTCAGCCTGGACGTAAGGCGGGCTTATAAGCGCCAAACGGCGAGCCCGTCAACGCGCGACGAAGGAAAATCCAATTTCGCGGAGAATTTCGCGCCAGGGGCCGTTGGAATCAAGGGCCAGCCGTCCGGCCAGCAGGATACAAACCACGATGACCAGCGGTTTGATAAGTCTTGCCCCGGCGCCGATGGCCGAGCGCGCGCCGAGCCAGGCGCCCAGCATTTGCGCGACGCCCATGGCGAGGCCCAGCGTCCAGACAATATGCCCGCCGAGACTGAGCGTCGCCAGGCCCGCGATGTTGGAGGCGAAATTCGCCGCTTTGGTCCGGGCGGTCGCGCGCAGGATTCCGCACCCCGATAGGGCGACGAAGCCGATCATGTAAAAAGAGCCTGTGCCAGGCCCGAATATCCCGTCATAGGCGCCGACCAAAGGGACGAAGGCGCAGGTAAACAGAACGGGACTGACGCGCGGCGGCGCGTCGGCCTGGCGCAGGCGCGGCGAGAACGCGAAATACAACGCGACCGCGGTCAAAACGGGCGGCAAGGCGGAAAGAACGAGGTCGGCGGGAAGTTTTGTCAGGAACGAGGCTCCAATGATGGAGCCAAGCGCCGCGGCCAGCATCAGCGGCCAGACGGCCCGCCATTGAATATGTCCGGCGCGCCAGAATGTCAGGGTGGCGGCGCCCGAACCAAAGCACGCCTGCAACTTGCTGGTGGCGATCGCGACGACAGGATCGAGGCCGGCGAGGGCGAGGGCCGGCACCGTTATCAGCCCGCCGCCGCCGGCGATGGCGTCGACGAAGCCGGCAATGAAAGTGAGCGCGAACAGCGCCGCGAAGACGTCTGGCGAAACGATATTCACGTTAGCCGCGCAAAGCGTCGATGTCGTGGGCGAGCGTTCGGACGTCCTCCTTTGCCCACGCGGTCAAAGGCGGCATGGGCTCGGCAAGCGCGGGGTCGCGGTGTATATGCGCCAATGCGGCTTTGACGCCGGCGACCAGCGGCTTGCCGTCGAACAACTTGCGGATACGCACGGCTGTCTCCAGCGCCGGCGCGTCGCCTGTGCGCCAGGCGCGCCGGCAAAGGTCGGCGTTGAGATTTGCGGTAGCCGAAATGCAGCCCGCGAATTTCCCGTCGCGGCCCTCAAGCAGCGTCGCTTCATTGGCGGGATAAACGGCGAAGCCGCGATGGCGTTCGGCCAACAGCCTTTCGTAGGCCAGATCGCCCGACGAATCCTTCACGCCCAGCACGCGTTGTGGAAACGCCGCGATCAGGCGTCCGACCAGTTCCGGCGTATAGGGCACGCCCGACAGCGCGGGATAGTGGTAGAGAAAGATCGGCGCGGGCGCGTCGTGCGTCGCGGTTGCGATGGCTTCTATATATGTAAAGACGCCGTCGTCGCCGACGCCTTTGTAGTAGAAGGGCGGCAGCACAAGCGCCGCGCCAAAACCGAGGCTGGCGGCATGCCGGGTGAGGTCGATGGCGTCGCCAAGGGACGCCGCGCCGGTTCCCGCCATCATGCGTTCGCGCGGCAATTCTTTTGCCGCAAAACTCATCAGTTCCTTGCGCTGCCCCAGCGAGAAGGATGTCGCTTCGCCGGTCGTGCCCAGCACGTTCAGGGCATCGCAGCCATTGGCGAGCAAATGTCTGGCGAGCTTGAGAAACCGCGCGTGATCGGGCGCGCGCTCGCGCGTAATGGGCGTGGCGACGGCGGCGACAACGCCTCGCAGGGACTGCGTCATTTCAGGCCTTTCCCGCTTTCGCCGCCTGGATCGCCTTCCACACGCGCTCCGGCGTTGTCGGCATTTCCACGTGACGCACGCCCAACTCAGCCAGCGCGTCGACGACCGCGTTGACGTGCGCCCCGAGCGAGGGGGTCGTTCCGCCTTCGCCGCCGGGGCGGATGCCGTAGCGATGGCTCGTCGCCGGAATTTCGAGCAGTTCGCAATTATAAGACGGCATGTCGCTGGCGCGCGGCATGGCGTAGTCCATGAACGTCGCCGACAGCATCTGCCCGCTGGCGTCGAATTGCGTATGCTCCAGCAAGGCCTGGCCCGCGCCCTGCGCCACGGCTCCGTGCGTCTGTCCATGCAGAATCATCGGATTGACCGCGAGGCCCACGTCGTCGACGCCATACCAGGCGACGATCCGCACTTCGCCCGTGTCGGGATCGACCTCGACCTCGCAGATATGAGTGCCCGACGGAAACGCGCCAACCTTCACCGTGTGATCGCCGGTTCCCTCGAGTTTGCCGCGCAGATTCTCGGGCAGGTCGGCGCGCGTCTCGGCGGCTTTCGCCACTTCGAAAATGCCGACCTTGCGGTCGGTGCCCCTGACGCTGAAGGCTCCCCTCGAAAATTCGACGTCTCCGCGCCCCGCTTCCAGAAGATGCGCGGCGATGTCCTTGCCCTTCTCGATGATCTTGTCGGAAGCCTCGCCCATGGCGAGACTGGCGATGCGCATGGA
>JANYDZ010000430.1 GCA_025363375.1 Hyphomicrobiales bacterium | reverse complement strand
GTCACCCAGGCGCTGAAGCAGGAAAAACTGCGCGAAGCGAGCCGCTCGGCAACCTCGGATGTCGCCGTGCGCGTGGCCACCGGTGAAGTCGCAACCTTTGTCGAGGCGTTTCTTCAACTCGCGGGTGCGGATTTTCGGGCGACGGTCAACGAGATCGAACAGCGTCCCGTTGAGGATGTCGATTCGCCCGGCGGCCCACAGATTGGCGAGGGTTTCCGCGTTCGGGCGACGCAACAGGGCCGCAACGACGCCCTCGTCGGCCACAGCGAGCGCCAGCGCGTCCCGCGGCCAGTGCGCGGGAATCGTCGAGCCGTCCCAAAGGCGCAAGCCGAATTCGAGTTCGAGCGCGGCGTGCGCCTGCAGCGCCAGCGCCCGGACCGCCTCCAGTCTCCGATTCGCCCTGTCCATATGTTCCCGTCTCCGATGCGGCGGATATGCGCTTATTCGCGTCGGAAAGTCGAGATATTGTGCGCCGCCGCATGGATGACGCTCGATGAGCGCTTGCCAGGAACGCTTGCCCTTGCCGCGCGGGCGGGGCTTGCCTATACGGCTGAATGGATGGCGCGATGGTTGCGCCCTGAATCAAATCAACGGTTGCCGGCGGGCCAAGACCCTGCCCGTCTCAACAGGAACTCGTCGATGCGTGGCGCGCTCGCAGGACCGCGAATGCTGTTGCGCCGGCTCCGCGAGGTCATGGCGGAACCGGTCGCCGCACAAACGCGCCTCGACAGGATCGTGGTTCATATCGCGGCCAACATGGTGGCCGAAGTGTGCTCGGTCTATGTGCTGCGCGCCGACGGCCGCCTCGAACTATACGCGACCGAAGGTCTTAACCGCGAAGCCGTGCATCTGACGACGATGCGCGCGGGCGAAGGTCTCGTCGGCCTCATCGCCGAGAGCGCCGAAGCGTTGGCGCTGGCCGACGCCCAGTCGCATCCGGCCTTCTCCTACAAGCCGGAGACCGGCGAAGAAATCTACAATTCCTTCCTCGGCGTGCCGATCCTGCGCGGCGGCAACACGCTCGGGGTTCTGGTTGTGCAGAACCGGGTGCGGCGCGTCTATTCCGAAGAAGAAGTCGAGGTCCTCCAGACTACGGCGATGTTGCTGGCCGAGATGATCGCCTCGGGCGAGCTGCAATCGATCGTGCGGCCCGGCGGCGACATCGCGCTGCGGCGGCCGCTGGCGCTGACCGGCGCGCCGGTCGCCGACGGCGTCGGGCTGGGCTACGTCGTGCTCCAGCGGCCGCGCGTCATCGTGAAACAGATCGTCGCCGAGGACCTCAAAAAAGAGGCGGAGCGGCTCGACGAATCCATCGCGGTCGTGCGCGGCAACATCGACGATCTCATCAAGCGCGGCGAGGAGGACGGGCCTGGCGAGCACCGCGACGTGCTCGAAGCCTTTCGTCTGATTGCGCATGATCCCGGCTGGTTGCGGCGCCTGCACGAGGCGGTCCGCACGGGCCTGACGGCCGAAGGCGCGGTCGAGCGCGTGCAGAACGACGCGCGGGCGCGGTTGCAACGCTCGACCGACCCCTACATGCGCGAGCGGTTGCACGATCTCGACGATCTCGCCAACCGCCTTCTGCACCAGTTGACCGGAGAGCCGCTGACGACAGCGGCGGCGGATCTGCCCGACAACGCCATCATTGTCGCGCGCACCATGGGTCCCGCCGCCTTGCTGGATTATGACCGCGCCAAATTGCGCGGCCTGGTGCTGGAAGAGGGCGGCGCCTCGAGCCATGTGGCGATCGTGGCGCGGGCGCTCGGCATTCCGACAATCGGCGAAGTCGAGAATATCACCACGCTGGTGGAGCAGGGCGACGCCATCATCATCGACGGCTCGACCGGCGAAGCGCATCTGCGCCCGCCCTCGGACGTGCAGGAAGCCTACGCCGAAAAAGCGCGGCTGCGCGCGCGCCGGCAGGAACAATACCGCTCCCTGCGCGACCAACCGGCCGTCACGAAAGACGGGGTAAAAATCGACCTGCACATGAACGCGGGCCTGCTCGTCGATCTGCCGCATGTGGATGAAACCGGCGCGGAATCGATCGGGCTGTTTCGCACCGAGCTCCAGTTCATGCTCGCGCCGCAATTTCCAAGGGTGAACGAACAGATCGCCCTCTACAGGGCGGTGCTTGAATCCACACAAGGCAGGCCGGTCACTTTCCGCACGCTCGACATCGGCGGCGACAAGGTGCTGCCCTACATGCGCACCTATGAAGAGGAAAATCCGGCGCTTGGCTGGCGCGCGATTCGCATTGGCCTCGACAGGCCGGGTCTTCTGCGTTCGCAATTGCGCGCCATGCTGCGCGCGGGCGGCGGGCGCGAACTGCGCATCATGTTTCCCATGGTCGCGAACGCGGCCGAATTCGACGCCGCCAAGGCGATGGTGGGACTTGAGCTGGCGCACATGACGCGTCATGGCCATGAAGAACCGCGCTCACTCAAGCTCGGCATCATGCTGGAAGTGCCGTCGATTCTTTGGCAACTCGACGAGATATTGGCGCGCGTCGATTTCATTTCCGTCGGCTCCAACGATCTTGTGCAATATCTGACCGCGGCGGACCGCGACAACAAGCGCGTCTCGACGCGTTTCGATCCGCTGTCGGCGCCGATCCTGCGGGCGCTGAAGCTTGTTACCGACAAGGCGCGCGAAACGGGAACGCCGGTGACCCTGTGCGGCGAGATCGGCGGCAAGCCGCTGGAGGCGCTGGCGCTGATCGCGCTTGGCTATCGCGGGCTGTCGATGACAGCGTCGTCGATCGGTCCCGTCAAGGCGATGATCCTGGCGCTCGACGCGGGCGAGGCCGGGCGCTTCCTGTCGCCGCGCCTGGCCGCGCGCGACGCGGCGCCGTCGCTGCGCGCCGAACTGCGCGCCTTCGCCGAAGCCAGCGGCGTCCCCTTGTAGCGGGCGAACATTCGGCCCGCGCGTCCGTGTCGTCAGCCCCAATTCGATTGTGATTTATGCTCCCCACCGACAAGCTTGAACTAATCATTCGTCGCCACGAGGAACTCAACGCCCGCCTGTCCGGCGGCGTTGTCGGCGCGGAATTCGCGGTCCTGTCCCGCGAATTCTCCGACGTCGCCCGCGTTGTCGACGCCATTCGCGCGTGGCGCTCGGCGCAGGAAGAACTCTTGGGCGTCGAGGCCATGCTCGCCGATCCCGCGCTGGACGCCGAGATGCGGGCGCTGGCGGAAGAGGAAGCGGTCGTGGCGCGCGAAAAAATCGACGCCCTTGAACGGCAAATCCGCGTCGCCCTGTTGCCGAAGGACGCCGCCGACGAAGGCGGCGCCATTCTGGAAGTACGCGCCGGCACGGGAGGCGACGAGGCCGCGCTGTTCGCCGGCGACCTGTTCCGCATGTATCAGCGCTACGCGGAGGCGAAAGGCTGGAAGCTGGACATTCTTTCGATGAGCGAGGGGAGCGCCGGCGGCTACAAGGAGATCATCGCCGAGATCAACGGACGCGGCGTTTTCGCCAAACTGAAATTCGAGTCGGGCGTGCACCGGGTGCAGCGCGTGCCCGACACGGAGACGCAGGGGCGCATTCACACCTCCGCGGCGACCGTCGCCGTTCTGCCCGAGGCGCAGGATGTGGACATCGACGTCAACGAGGCCGATTTGAAAATCGACACGATGCGCGCGCAGGGCGCCGGCGGCCAGCATGTCAACAAGACGGATTCGGCCGTGCGCATCACGCATCTGCCCACCAATACGATCGTGTTCGTGCAGGAGGAGCGCTCGCAACACAAGAACCGCGCGCGCGCCATGATGTTGCTGAAATCCCGCCTCTACGACGCCCAGCGCCAGAAGCTCGACGCGGAACGCGCGGCGGACCGCAAATCGCAGGTGGGTTCCGGCGATCGCTCCGAGCGCATCCGCACCTATAATTTTCCGCAAGGCCGGTTGACGGATCACCGCATCAATCTGACGCTCTACAAGCTCGACAAGATTATCGCGGGCGAGGCGCTCGACGAGGTTGTCGACGCCCTGATGACCGAGCATCAGGCGGCGCAAATGGCGGCCGGGGAGGCGTAAGCCTGTCCGGCGCGTCCACGGCGGTCATTGGGGCCACGCCGGCCGCTGGGGTCATCGCGGCTGGGGCCGGGGCGGCGTCGCCTATGTTGGTTTCGCCGGCGGCGGCCGCTATCGCAGGGTGTGGACGCCCGTTGGCTGGGTGATCCGCAACGTCTGCGACATCTATTGA
>JANYDZ010000524.1 GCA_025363375.1 Hyphomicrobiales bacterium | reverse complement strand
GTGCCGAAGCCGCAATCGGTGCTCGCGACGACACGGTCGGCGCCGACGATCGCAAAATAGCGCTCGAGGCGTTGTGCGATCAGTTCGGGGTGCTCGATATAGTTCGAGCACGTATCGATGAGCCCTGGCGCCAACCTCTTGTCGGCGGGAATCCTGGCGTCGCGCCACACGATCCACTCGTGCTCATGACGCGGATTGGCCGCCTCGAACAGTATCGTCGCCGGACGCGCCCGGAGAATAGCCGGAACAACTTTCTCGAGCGGGATATCGTGGTCGTGCGGCCCCTCGTAATTGCCCCAGCAGATGTGCATGCGCATCCGCTCCGCCGGGATTTTCGCGGTGGCGGCGTTCAGCGCCTCGACATTTTGCGCGGCGCGTTTGAGGAACTCGGCCTCGGTCAGATGCTGGAAGCCGGTGTGCGCGGCCATGGCGAGATCGGGCGCGTCGAGCTGCAGGTCGAAGCCCGCCGCGACGATGGCCTCGTATTCCGGGCGCATGGCGTCGATCAGGTCGCAAAGATAGGCCTCGTGCGTTGGATAAAACTGGTTGGGCTGGAAAGCGGTGATCAGGCCGGGCGAGGCCGCGTTCATAAAGCCGCGAACGCGCCCGCCTTGCTTGCGCATCGCCGCGCTGAAGCGGCGGATGTCGTCTTCCGCAGGCTTCGGATTGACCAGTTGCACCTTGCCGATACAGGACGCCCGCACAAAACTCTGGCTGCCCATGATGGCGGCGAGCTTGGCGCGCAGGTCCGGCAAATCGGCGAGATCCTTCGCGGGCGTGCGGTCGACATGGCCGCCAAAGCCCGACAGACGAGCCGTGATGTAGGTGGAATAGCCAACCTTGCCCAATTCGCCGTCGCTGACGATGGATACGCCCGCCTTGATCTGCGCGGCGATGGCGCGCTCGATCTCGGCGGAGACGAGCGCGTCGAACTCGGCCTCGGGAACCTCCTTGCCGTGGTCGCGTTTGATCAGCATGGCCGCCAATTCCTGCGAACGCGGCAGGCTGCCGACGTGAGTGGTGTGAATAAACGTCATTTGTAATCAATCCTGAGATCGAGAAAGCCGATGCGCTCGGCGAACAGCCAGCCATCGACAGTGCGCGCGAGCCTGTCGCGAAAGCCGCCGACGAGCGCCGGCGAAGACGCGGACGCCTCGCCGGCGGGCGCGGCGTAAAGCAACAGGGCGCTGCGCGCGGTCGCCGCGTCGGCGCTTTCCACATCGACGACAATGTTGGCGATGAGATGGCACGACTTGCGCGGCGGACGGCTCGCAAAAGACGCGCGAATGGCGTCGCGGCCGATGATGGCGTCGCCGCCGGCGGGCCGCACGAACGTGCCGTCGGCGGTGAACATGTCGGCGACGGAGGCCCAGTCCGCGGCATCGTTGAGCAGCGCGAAGCGGGTGATCAGGCGCGAGATGTCGCGCTCGGCGAGGAGGCGGTCGAGGGGGGACATGGGGGATGGTTCCGGTTGGGGACGCGCGAGGCTTTATAAGGCAGTCGAGCGCGTTCTGAAACTCCACAATCGCCGGCGCCTGGAGCAATCAAACCGGAGCGGTTTTTGCGGGCTCCCTCGCGCCCGTTTTTCACGGGCTGGGGCTGAGCGCGGCGCTCCTGCCCGCCTCGATCCCCTTCCGGATCCCGTCGATCCGCCCGTTGCGATAAAACAGATTGTACGTCTCGAACGGAATGATCTGTCCGTTGGGCGTCACAAAATGCACGCAGCTTCGCTTCACGTTGCCGACGCAGAAATTATGCGCGTCCATGAATTCGGTCACTGTGACGCGGAAAATATTTTCGTAGGCGAGGCCTTGCGGCACGGGCACGGAGGGCATGCAGCAGAGCAGTTCGGCGACGCGTTCAGCCGCCGTATCGGGGCCGGTGGACAACGAGAACAGATCGAAGACGCGCTTTTGCAGCTCCGGATATTTCTCAAACGAAACCGTGTTCGGAATGTCCGACAGAAACTCCTCCGTCGCGATCAACGACGTCACCGGCGCGACCTCGCGCCCGTTGCGCACGCCATAGCCGATTGTGATGGCCGTGGGATTGCACGGCAGCGGGATCATGTCGCGTTCGCCGAACACGCCGGAATCTTCAACGACGCGGCGGCGCACGTCGGTCAGCGTGATGCGGTCTTTGCCCGGATCAAAGCCCTCGTTGCGGCCCACGTCCTGCACGGGTTGAAAGGCGACGCCGCGCACGCACTTCCATTCCAGCGCGTGTTTGACCAGCGCGCCGACCTCGTGGTCGTTGACGCCTTTCTTGATGGTGCAAACGAGCGTTGTTGAAATATTGTGCTTTTCCAGCGCCTCCAGCGCCTGCCGGCGAACCCGCCGCAAATCGGCGCCGCGCAGATGCATGAGCGCGTCGCGCTCCAGCGAATCAAATTGCAGATAGACTTCAAAACCGCGTTTTTGCTCGGCGAGCTTGGCGACGAAATCCGGCTCCTGGGCGATGCGCAACCCGTTGGTGTTGATCATCACGTGACGGATGGGTTTTGAACGCGCCAGCGCCAGCACTTCAAAAAATTGCGGATGCAACGTCGGCTCGCCGCCGGAGAGTTGCACAAGGTCGGGCTCGCCCTCGCTCTCGACCAGAGCGTCGAGCATGCGCTCAATGACCGCCAGCGACAGGTGCTTTTCCTTTTGCGGCGAGGAATCGGCGAAGCAAACGGGGCAGGTAAGGTTGCAATGTTCGTTGATTTCGAGAATGGCGAGGCAGGAGTGCTGTTCGTGATCGGCGCAGAGGCCGCAATCGTAGGGACAGCCGAAATCCGTCGCGCTCTGGATTTTCAGCGGCCTGTCGCCGGGCTTCAGAAACCCGCGCTGCCAGCGGAAGAATTTAGCGTCCGTTGAAACAAGCGATTTGCGCGCGCCATGGGTCCGGCAGCGCTTCTCGTAGAAAACATTGTCGCCTTCGATGCAGATTTTCGCCGGCACAAGCGCGTGGCAAACGTCGCAGAGCGAGGTCGTCTGGCCGTAGAACGTGTAGGGACGCGATTTGCGGATAAAGGGCTCGTTCATGCGGGGCTCCTTGAGGCGAATTGCGGTCCGGGCCTATCCCGCGCCGCTCCCAAACGCGGTTGTAGAGCGGCGCAAAAGCGCGCCCGCATAAATCACCAGCGCCAGCGACACGAAATGAAACAATGAAAACGGCCCCATCAAGGCGCCATAGGGTTTCACAAACTCCCAGCCAAAGCGCTGCAGCCCGTAATATCCGATCATCAGCGAAAATCCATTGGCGGCAACCCACGGCGATCGGCGCGCCAGCGCCGCCAGATAGGCGACAAAAAACAGCGCCATCGCAAAACTTTCGTAGAGTTGCACGGGATGACGCGCCACGCCGTCGCCGAAATCATGGCCCCACGGCAGGCTCGTCGGCGCGCCATAGGTGAAATCCTCCAGCCCCGCGAGATAACAGCCGATGCGCCCCACCGCGATCCCGACGGCGATGGGCGCGGCGAGGCTCGCGCCGGTGCGGCCCGAGATTGCGTTGACCCATTTGTAAGTCTCGACGCCGACTATGCCGCCGAACAGCGCGCCCTCAATGGAGCGCGCCAGACCCTCCCGCCCGCTTGCCCACAGGTTCAGCGTTCCCAGCGCGTAGGCGCCGATGGCGGACGAGAAAATCAGGATCGGCAAATAATATGCGCCGCGCCCGGCGCGCGGTGGAAAGGCGCCGCTCCGCCATCGCCCCAAGCCATACGCCGCTATCCCCGCGCTCATCCACGCCAGCGCGTCAAAGAGCGTATGAACCGCGAACGGCGACAGGGCGCCCATTCACGCGCCCGACAGGAGTCGCGGCGATTCAAACGGCGCGACGCATGTCGGGTCGGTCTCCAGCGCGAGGCGCCTGTCGCGGATCGCGAGGCGCAACTGGTCGAGCGCGAGGCCCAGCGCGGTGACGCGGTGCGCGTCGAGCGCGTGCGCCTGATCCGATTGCAGGGCGTCATGCAGAATGCGGTCCGCGTCCTGTTCAATTTCCTTGAGTTCGACGAGGCTGCCCGCCTTGCGCGTTGCGGCGAGGTGGGTGAGCAGCATTTCGATCAGTCCCTCGACGCGTTCGCGCCGGGCGGAATCGAAACGGCTCTTGAACGCCGCGGCGGCGGAGGCGAGCACGCTCAGCAACATCGCGCCGATATACAAAACGTCGTTGTATTTCTCGAAAAATGTTTCTTCCTCGCCGTCGAGAAAGGCCGCGGCGCCGGGATGGACGGGGATCGTGGAGCCCTTGTTGGTCGCAGGCGCCTCCATCAGGTTGGCCAGAGGAGCGGCGGCGGCGACGGTGGGACGGTCCGCGAAGAGAATGCGCGTGACATCGCCGACGAGCGCGTCGCGCAGGCTCGACCGCGCCAGGAACAAGGTCGAGACCGCCACGGTCTCATAATCCTCGGCGGGCAAGGTTGGCGCGCCGCCATAGGCGCCGCGCGGCACGTTGATCGCTTCGAGCATGGGCGAGAGCTGCGCCAACGCCTTGCTTTCCGTCACCGGGATGAACACCGGCGCGCCGCCGCCCGCGACCGCGACGGTGTTGACGACATCCGCCACGATGCCCGCCCCCGGCAATCCCACGGCGACGACGGCGTCGATGCGGTTCTGCGTGAAGGCGTCGCGCAAATCGTCGAAAGCCACCTGCACACGCGGCGTCGAGTCCGGGTTCGCCCCATAATGCGCGAGGATATTCTCCAGCAGGCGAAGGCTCGCGGCCGCCCCCGAGCCAGGTTGCAAATAGCCGATCTTGCGCCCCTTCAAATCCGCCGCGCGTTTGATGGGCGAGCCCATGGGCGCCAGAATCACCGCCGCGCTGCGATAGAGAATAACCGCCGTCTGCCCGGTCTTCGGCAGGGCGATGTCGGTGCGCGCGACGGCGAAATCCACATCGTCGGCGTCGAGCGCGGCGGCGGCGGACGAGG
>JANYDZ010000462.1 GCA_025363375.1 Hyphomicrobiales bacterium | reverse complement strand
ATTGCATGGCGCGCAATCCGCCGGCGCCCGGCATGTTCTGAATGACGATGGCGGGTTTGCCCGGCAGATGCGCGGAGAGAAAAGGCGCGAAGACCTGCGCATAGGTGGAATAGCCGCCGCCGGCGCCGGCGGAGAGAATCCATTTGATCTCCTTGCCGCGGTAGAAGTCGGCGTCTTGCGCGGGGGCGGGGGAGGCGAGGAGGATTGCCGCGAGAGCGACGGCGGCGCCAAGTATATTCTTGTCCCGCTGCGCGGGAGAAGCGGGCCGAAGGCCGGATAAGGGCGCCGTGATAGAGGCCAACTTTGCGGCTTGCGACTGAACGTCCGCCATTTCAATCCACGATTTGCGTTAATCTAGGCGCGCTCATCCACCCCCGCCAGGACGCCTACTCCCGCGCAGCGGGAGAAGGGCGTTCAGCGCCGTGCATCACGCCGCCACGTCGATCAAAATCCCGTCGCAGTCGGCAAGCTGATGCGTCCCCAGCGGGCACGAGCGTTTGAACAAAGCCAGCAGCGCCTCGCCTTCAGGTCCCGAAAACGAAGCCGGGGCCAGGCGCGGATTGTTCGCCGTGTACGTGGCGACGTCCGCCTTGAAGGTCTCAAGGTCTTCCACCTTGAAGCCGATGTGGTCCATGCCCTGAGTGATGATGCCGGTGGCGTCGTAATCGGTGATGTCCCACGGCATGATTTCCAGGGTCACGTGGCCGTCGCTGAGATAATAATTGGGATCGCCTTCCTTGCGGTTGAGCGGCGTCAGTTCGAAAACATAAGTATAGAACTCCGCCATGGCCTCGGGGTTCATGGTGCGGAACGCCACGTGGTTGATGTGGCGCGGATTGGCCTGGCCGTCGTTGTCGACATAGATCGCGGTGCGGTTCTTCATGTCCTTCTGGGAGATGTCGAACATGTTGCCATCGGGATCATGCGTGGAAATGCCGGCAAAAGGCCGCGTCGCCGGGCGCTTCAGCCATTTTACGCTCTGATATTTCTTTTCGATGCGGTCGAACGCCGTCGGGCAATCCTCGACCTGAATGCCGAAGTGATCGAGCCCGGCGGAACGTCCAGCGCGGCGCGGATTGATGTTAAATCCGACATAACCGTCGCCGACGGTGACGGCGCGGCCGGGACGCGTCTTGTCGGAGGTCTTCATGCCGAAAATGGCTTTATAGAATTCGGCGAGCTGGCCGTAATTGTCGCTGACGCAGGCGACGTGGTTGATTTTGGCGAACATGGCTTCCTCCGCTGCGATGATTTGAAATGATTTGGACCCCGTCGCGGGCGCCTGTCAACGCCGCGCGGCCCAAACCAAATCAATATGCCCGGCGAGGATGCGGCTCAGGTGCCGGAACGGCCCGTGTTCTGCAGCGCAACGGCGCCGGCGCTCGCTCCGCCGCGCGCGACAACCACAAGGCGTTTGACGTCGCCGCGCAAAAACGCGTTCAGGAACGCCGGATAATCGCCGAACGACACGCAACCATTCGACTGGCCGTTGGGGCCGAGCAAATAGGAATGCGCGAGGATGCCGTTGCGGCCATACATGGCGCCGGGATCGACGGGATTGAGTCTGATGGCCTGAACGCCATGGAACATTTTTTCGCGCAACGTGAGATCGTAAACGTTGGGAGGCGTCACACCGCGGTTTTTCTCGCGCACGAAACTGGTGTTGTCCATCAGGCCGCCCAGTCCCGAATGGGCCTCCAGCCGGCTGCCGTCGGGCATGTAAACGGTGCGCGCCTCGATGTCGTAGACGGCCACGCCGCCGCGGCCGCCTCCACCGCCGACGCGCGGAACAGCCCTGTTGGAACTGGAGGGGCCATTGCCAAGGCCGTCCTCCGTGCGCGCATAGGCAAGCGCGGTCCCGGAGGAGGGTTGACTGAGGGCGCCAAAAACACGTTGGAAAAAGCCGGGTTGCTCGGTCTGGGTCGGCGTCGTGGCCGCGGTCCTGCCGGAGAGCGCGGGGACGGCGACAATTTTGCGGGCGGGTCCCGGGACAACATTTCGATCTGTCTCGGTCTTGGCCACGGCCCGCGGACGGAACGGGTTCGAGGGCGGCAGCGGGACTATGTCCACGGCCTCGCGGGCGCGGGACGGGGGCATTGGCGCCTGAATCTGGTCAGCCCCGACTGGAGCCGGCGTCACGGCCGCCTTCGGCGCAGGGGGCACAGGCAGGTCGAGCGGCTGCTCATGACGCAATCTCAGCCCCGCGAGGCTGCCATAAGGATTGGCCGAGGCAATCACATCGGGCGCAGTCGCGCGACGGTGCGCCTCTTCAGAGCCGGTTTCGAATCGCGGCGAGGGAGCGGGGGATTGCGCCAGAGTCCACGCCAGGGCGGCGAGCGAGGCGCCGGCAAGCAGGGCGAGGAATGGCCGGAGAATCCGACGGGAGCCGATCAGCGGCGCCTGCCTGAAATCAGACTCAAAAAAATCTACGGTCGAATCCGTCATTACCCACGCTTTCGCACTGGAGAACTGATCACTCGGCGGCCAAGCCCCTTTTTGGCCTCGCCGCCACGTCCCTGGAGAGCAATCGGCGTCACGGCCGGATTCCCCTTGAACGACGGAATGATGATGCGGCATTCATGGTTAAACAACTGCAAACGCTCCGGCGTGGATCGTGAAAAATTGACGCAAACGCACATTCCTTCCCGTATACGGGCTTGCCGCCCGCAAGCCGAACCTGTTCCCATCCACGCTTATGCTTGTCCTTAATACGAGAGGATGTCGGGGTCGGCAAGCCCAGCGGAAACCGCCAAAGGGAAACCGCCCAGCGGAAACCGCCTCCTGAGGCCGCTCTCCGGCCGGGTCGTGCGCGCGCGGCGCGGTTGACACTGCCGCCACGCGCGCTAGCCTTTTGCGCATCGGCGGCGCGGAGAAGAAAATGCCCACTTTTTTCGGCGAAAATCGCTTCAAATTTGGCCTGTTCGGCGTCAATTGCTCCGGCGGCATGACGCCGTCCATTGCGCCGGACCGCTGGAAGGCCGACTGGAAAGAGATCGTCGCCGTCGCCAAACTCGCGGATGACGCCGGCGTGGAATTCCTACTGCCCATCGCCAAATGGCACGGTCTGGGCGGCAAGGCGGATATGTGGGGCTGGTCCTTCGAGACCTTTTCTCAAGCCGCCGCGCTCGGCGCCCTCACCAAAAACACCGGAATCTTCGTCACCGCCCATGTCTCACTGATCACGCCGGCCTTCGCCGCCAAGGCCATCGCCACGCTCGATCACGTGAGCAATGGCCGCGCCGGGCTCAATATCGTCTGCGGCTGGAACCCCGATGAATTTGGCCCGCACGGCATCAGGCTCACCGGCGAGCGGCGCTACGACCGCGGCCTGGAGTGGTTTCAGATCTACGACAGACTGCTCGAAGGCGGGCCTGAGTTCGACCACAAGGGCGAGTTTTTTGAAGTCTGGGGCGCCGACACCTCGCCGCTGCCTGTGCAGAAACGCCCGCCCGTCATGTCCGCCGCACAATCGGGCGAGGGGCAGTTGTTCGCCGCCCAGGCCGCCGACATTTTGTTCACCGGCTTTCACAGCCACGAGCAGGTGAGCGACACGATTTCCAACATCAACCGGATGTCAGCGGGGTTTTCACGCAGGCAGGACGTCTATGTCGAGACGCAATTCTGCATCCGCCCGACGCGCGCGGAAGCGGAGGAATACGCCCATCATTACGCCGTCGAGATGGCCGATCCCGACGCCATCGACTATTTCCGACGGCAGAAAGCCGCGACCATTTCCGAAAGCACCAAAAAGGGCGACACCGCCGCCGACCGCGCCGTCGCCGCTGCGCTCACGGGCGCCGTGGGGCGCCGCTATCCCGGCATGTTCCCGGCCATGTATCCAATTGTCGGCACGCCCGACGACGCCGTCAGCGAACTGAAGCGCCTCGCCGATCTCGGCTGCGCTGGCTCGACGCTGGTGTTCCTGAACTACCTCAAGGAGCTGCCGTATTTTGTGCAGGAAGTGTTTCCGCGCATGGAGCGGGCGGGGCTGAGGGCCAGCTACGCGGGCGTATAGGAGTCTTTGGCGGGAGATCGCGCGCGGGCGCCAGCATCCCTGCGCCAGCCTGCCTTGGGCTGTTCCACAAAGCGGTGCGGAAGCAGCGCGGCCGCGATGACGTCGGCGTCGGTCAGGGCGACCGAGGAGACATGGTCATTCACATCAAGAAACGGGGCGACAGCGCGTCTGTCCGGATTCCCTCTTGCGTCATGCCGACCGGCCATTTGAACCTCGATCAGGATGTCCACCAAAATCAAAGGCTATGTCTCCGAGGTATTGACGTCCGGCGAGCCGGCCAGCGTCGTGCTCGCCGGAAGTTCTCGCGGACGTGCGGGTGAAGATCAAGGCGCTCCTGATGCTGAAGGGATTGCAATCGCCGAGGCCGACATTGCCTCGGGAGAGATCACGCCAAGCCCATGCTGCGCAAGCCCATGCCGGGCCTTGGTTTTGCGCCAAAAAACGCAGATGATGTCGCCGGCTGCAACAATTGTAGGGTCCCCTGTGAAAAACATCCCCGCGTCTCTGGCCGCCCTTCTGCTCCTTGCCGCCTCAGCGCCTGCGCAGGAAGCGCCGCGTCTCGACGAGTTTGTCCAGACCCGGACCGGCGCCTTGCGCGGCGCGGCGCGCGATGCCCAGGGCGTGCTTGCTTTCCGGGGTATTCCCTACGCCGCCGCGCCCTTGGGCAAATTGCGCTGGCAAGCGCCCGAGCCGGCAACCCCGTGGCAGGGAGCGCGCGAGGCCGCGAGCTACGGCAACCGTTGCATTTACAACGTGCCTGAAACGGGACTGGGCGGCCGCGTGGATGAGGTTCCGCAGCGCGAGGATTGCCTTTATCTCAATGTGTGGAGCGCCGCGGCCGCGGCAAACGAGCGCCGTCCTGTGATGGTCTGGATTCACGGCGGCGGATTCCAGTTTGGCACGGGGCGCGACCCCCGAACCGACGGCGCCTTGCTGGCGCAAAGGGGCGTCGTCCTCGTCAGCTTCAACTATCGCTTGGGCGTGTTCGGCTTCTTTGCGCATCCGCAATTGCGCAGCGAGGGAAAACTCGCCGGCAATTTCGGTCTGCTGGACCAGATCGAAGCGTTGAAATGGGTGCGGGCGAATATCGCGAATTTCGGCGGCGATCCCGCCAACGTTACGATTTTGGGCGAATCCTCGGGCTCCCAGGCCGTCAGCCTGCTGATGGCCTCGCCTCTGGCCAAGGGACTGTTTCACAAGGCGATCGGGCAAAGCGGCTCGTCGCTGCAAGAGCTGCCGGGGGTCGCGGAAATCGGATTGCGCGGCGCCGCGTTTGCGGGCGCGCTCGGCGCGAAAACTATCGATGATCTGCGCGCCATGCCCGCCGAGCGCGTCAACGCGGCCGCCGCCTGGGACTTCGCCGGCGGCGCCCCGATCATATTTGCCCCGGGCATCGATGGCCATGTCGTTCCGGCCCAACTCGCGGACGTCTTTGGCAAAGGCCTTCAGAACGATGTGCCGCTGCTGGCGGGCTACAACACGCGTGAGGAATTTCCCTTTCTCAAGGAGACCTTGCCCCATGCCAGCGCCGCCGAATTTCGCGCGGCGGCGCAACACGTTTTTGGCGCGGAAAGAATGCGGGAATTCGTATCGCTATATCCTCTTGACACCGACGCATCCGCCAAAACCTCCGCCGAGGAATTGCTGGGCGACATTCGCCAGAAGGCTGAAACCTGGCGCTGGCTGACGCTGCATGCGCGCACCGGAAAGTCCGCAGTCTACGGCTATCACCTCGCCTACGAATCGCCCTATTCGCCCGTCGCGTCGCACGGGGCTGACATCCCTTTCGTCTTCGGCAATCTCGTGCCGCAATTTTTTGCGCCGAGAGCGCCGGCGGCGGGACCGGGAGATCGCGCCCTCGCCAGTACGATCATGTCTTATTGGGTCAATTTCGCAGGCACGGGCGACCCTAATGGACAAGGGCTTCCGCTTTGGCCGGATTTCCGGGGGAGGAACGCGTTGCTGCAGATAGGCGTCGACCCGAGCATGATTGCGGCGCCCCCATCGGATGCGCATATCGCGCGGTTCAGGTTTCTGGAGCCATTTCTCATTTCGGCGTCGTCCGGGCAGCGGTGAGGGCAGCTGGCCCCGTCACCCTTTCGTCGCCACCCAGATCATATGCTTCAGCCCGCTCTTGCCATGGGCGCGCGTCGCGACCTCCTCAACCCTGAAGCCGGTCCGGCGCAGCCGGGCCGAAAAGTTCCGGTCCGGCCCAGAGGACCAAACCGCCAGCACGCCGCCCGGGCGCAGACAGGCGCGCGCCGCCGCGAGACCGGCGAGGTCGTAAAGGCGGTCGTTGCTCTTGCGGGTGAGGCCGTCGGGGCCATTGTCGACATCGAGCAGAATGGCGTCCCAGGCGGGCGCTGTGGAACGCATGCGCGCGGCAACGTCGCCCTCGAAAATTTCCACGCGCGGATCGCTCATGCTGTCGCCGAATATCCCCGCCATTTCCTTGTTCGCCCAGGCGACGACCGCGGGCACAAGTTCGGCGACGACAACCTTCGCCCCGGGCCCCAGCGCGCCCAGCGCCGCGCGCAGGGTAAAACCCATGCCGAGGCCGCCGATCAGCACTCGCGGGCGCTCGCGGCCGCGGATGCGGTCGCAAGCCAGGTGCGCCAGCGCCTCTTCTGAACCCCTCAGACGGCTGTTCATGAGGGAATTGGCGCCTAAAAGGATTGCGAATTCATCGCCGCGCCGCATGAGGCGCAATTCCTCGATGTCGCCGGGCACTTGTGTCTTGCCGAGGAGAATCCAGGGGATCATGAGCGGAACTTTTCGCGGAGGGTGAACGTCATGCCCCGCCCTAACACCCATTGGCGTCCGGCGCTTGAAAATCGCGCAACAGGCGGGGACAACGCCATCGGTGATCGGAAGTTCGCGCTTCCGCAAGGCTCCAGCTGTCGCCGGACCCGGTTCAAGGAATATTAATCGCGTCGGCCTAATTTGCATGATCATGTCCCCAGCAGCGGCAAATCCCAATACTTTTGATCGCATTTGCGATGTCGTTGCCTCAGACAACGGCCGCGCAAACAAAGTTGCCGATGGAGCGACGCATCCACATGATCTTTTCCGACATAAGGTGTGCTTGATCGCCGGGGAGGGCACCGCGCACGGCCGCGGCGGCGAACGCCACAATGCCGCCGTTCTCGCCTATGAGGACAACATGAATCCGAATTCCGCGCCGGTGATGCGGCGGGACAGGGATCCAAAGCAGGCGCTTCGGGACCTTCAGCGCCGTCAGATCGACGCGCGCGGATCTATCCGCACGATCGTGAATGAACTGGAATTGCTCAGGCGGGAGTTGGCCCTGAGCTTTCATCCGGATCGCAACAAGGCCGAACTGTCCCACATGATGGCGTCCATAAACGCCGAGATTGACTCGCTCATCGCCAAAGCAAAAAAGCATGGACGCCCGACGCTTTGACAATGGGATGCCGTGGCGCGGGGGTTGCTACGCGCAATACCGGGTCCCGCCGCGCCGCATTGCGTGGACGTCGACTTGACCGCCCGCGTCTGTCCATATGAAATCCCCCCGTCGCTCGCGGAGCGAAAGGCGCGGGGCGATGCAAACACCAGAACAACAGCAACAGCAGCAGCAGCACGAACCTGATCCGCCGCTGCTGCGCTTGCGCGGCATCGTCAAGCGTTTCGGCGGTTTCACCGCCAACGATCACATCGATCTCGATTTGCGCGCAGGCGAGGCGCACGGCCTCATCGGCGAGAATGGCGCGGGCAAGTCCACGCTGGTCAAGATCATTTATGGGCTGCTGCAACCGGACGCGGGGGAGATTTTCCTGTCCGCAGAACGGATCCGGCTGGCCTCGCCGCGGGAGGCGCGCGCGCGCGGAATCGGCATGGTGTTCCAGCATTTCTCCCTGTTCGAGAATCTCACCGTCGCCGAAAACATCGCGCTGGCCTTGCCGTCCGCCGAGACGCTGCATGGCCTGCGCCCGCGCATCCTCGCGCTGGCGGAGCGCTACGGCCTGTCGCTGGATCCAGACCGCCCGGTCTGGTCGCTATCGGCGGGCGAACGCCAGCGCATCGAAATCGCGCGTTGCCTGCTGCAGGACCCGCGCCTCGTCATTCTCGATGAACCAACGTCCGTGCTGACGCCGCAGGAAGCGACAAAACTGTTCGAAACCCTCGATCGCCTGAAAGCCGAGGGGCGGGCGCTGCTCTACATTTCCCACAAGCTCGACGAAGTCAGGCGCCTGTGCGAACGCGCGACGATTCTGCGGCTCGGCAAAAAAGTCGGCGATTGCGATCCGCGCCGGGAAAGTCCGCGCTCTCTGGCGGCGTTGATGGTGGGGGCCGAGGTCGCCGATATATCTCCGTCCGCCCCCCATGCGCAGGGTCCCGATCTCCTTGTGGTCGATGATCTGTCGCTCGCGAGCCAGGACATTCACGGCGTCGATCTGAGCGGAATTTCGCTTCGCCTGCGCGGCGGCGAAATTCTCGGAATCGCCGGAATCGCCGGCAACGGCCAGTCCGAGCTTTTCGCCGCCCTGTCCGGCGAGCGCCTTGGAGCCGGCGCCGAAAAAATCCGCATCGCCGGGGCGCCCGCCGGCGCGCGCGACATAACGCAACGCCGGCTTATGGGCGCGGCGTTCATCCCCGAGGAGCGCAACGGCCACGCGGCGGCGCCGGCGTTTTCGCTGGCGGAAAATGTCGCGCTTTCGCGCCACGCCGCGGCTGGGTTTGCGCGAAACGGCGCGCTGAATTTCGCGCGCGCCCGCCAAACGGCGCGCGACATCATCGGCGCGTTCGACGTGCGCGCTTCAGGCCCGGACGCCGCCGCGCGCACGCTCTCGGGCGGCAACCTGCAAAAGTTCCTCGTCGGCCGCGAAATTCTTGGCCAGCCGAAAGTTCTGGTGGTGGATCAACCGACATGGGGCGTCGACGCCGCCGCCGCGGGCGCCATTCGCCAGGCCCTGGTCGATCTTGCCGGGCGTGGCGCGGCGGTGTTGCTCATCAGTCAGGATCTCGACGAACTCTTCGACGTCTGCGACCGCGTCTGCGTTATGCATGCGGGCAGTCTTTCGCCGCCGCGCGACGCGCGTGAAACGACGCGCGCGGAAGTGGGTTTGTTGATGACGGGCAGCGTAATCGAAGCCGCGCATGCGCATTGATCTTGAACCGCGAACCAACCGCTCCCCCGCGCTTGAGATCGGCGCGCCCATCGCCGCGCTCGTCGCCGCGATCCTGCTCGGCGGCCTGGTTGTGGCGCTGTTGGGAAAATCGCCGACGCGCGCGTTTGCGGTCTATTTCATCGAGCCGCTTCTGGCGGGCTGGTCGTTGCAGGAAATCGCCGTGAAAGCCTGCCCGCTTGTGCTGATCGCCGTCGGGCTGGGTTTTTGTTTCCGCGCCAATATCTGGAACATCGGCGCCGAAGGGCAATTCGTGGTCGGAGGCCTCGCCGGAGGCTGGCTCGCCATCGCCACGCACGGCGGCGCGCATCAAACGATTGGCGGCTGGTGGATTGTGCCGGCGATGCTTTTGCTCGGCGCGGTCTGCGGCGCCGTTTACGCGATGATTCCCGCGCTGCTGAAGGTCTGGCTCGGCGTATCGGAAATTCTGACCAGCTTGATGCTCGTCTACGTCGCGGAACTCCTGCTCGACTATCTCGTGCGCGGACGCTTGCGCGATCCCAAGGGCTTTAACTTTCCCCAAAGCGTTACCTTCGAGGATGTCGCGCGTTTGCCGTTCCTCGCGCAAGGCGAGCGGTTGCACGCGGGCGTTGTCATCGCGGTTCTGGCTGTGATCGCCGCGCATTTCGTTTTCGCGCGCATGCGCTTTGGCTTTGCGGTGCGGTTGACCGGCGAAGCGCCGCGCGCCGCGCGCTTTGCCGGCTTCAACGACAGAAAATTGACGCTGGCTGTCTTCGCGATTTCAGGCGGGCTCGCGGGACTTGCCGGAATCTGCGAGGTGGCGGGGCAGATCGGCCAATTGCAGCCGGTGATTTCGCCCGGCTACGGCTTTACGGCCATCATCGTGGCCTTTCTTGGACGCTTGTCGCCCGTCGGAATACTCGTCGCCGGGCTCGTGCTCGCCCTCACCTATATCGGCGGCGAGGCCGCGCAGGTCGCGCTGAAACTGCCCAACGACATGACGCGCGCCTTCCAAGGGATATTGCTGATGTGCGTTCTGGCGGCCGATACTTTCACGCGCTATAAAATCCGCGTTTCACGCACGGGCGCAACATGAACGCGCAGCTTTTCGAACTCGTCCTGCTGACCATCGTCACCGCGTCGATCCCGCTCGTCATCGCCGCGCTGGGCGAACTCGTGACCGAGCGCGCGGGGGTGCTGAACCTCGGCGTCGAAGGCATGATGATTGTCGGCGCGGCGCTGGGATTCGCGGGCGCCTGGGCCAGCGGCTCGACGCTTGTCGGCGCTTTGTGCGGAGTTGCCGCGGGCATGATTCTGGCGGCGCTGTTTGGACTGCTGACGATCGTGCTCGCCGTCAATCAAGTCGCGGCGGGGCTGGCGCTGACGATCTTCGGCGTGGGACTCTCGGGCCTGCTGGGCGCGGGCTTTGTCGGCCTCAAACGCGAGGGCGCGCCGCATCTCCAATTGCCCGGCCTCTCCGACCTGCCGTTCGTTGGCAAACTTGTCTTCGGCGAAGACGCCTTCGTCTACGCCGCGTTTCTACTTGTGGCGCTGGCGGCGTATTTCCTGGCGCGCAGCCGCGCCGGCCTCGCTCTGCGCGCCATCGGCGACAATCACGATTCCGCCCATGCTTTGGGTCTTTCCGTGCGCGGCGTGCGGTTTTTGGCCGTGCTGTTCGGGGGCGCGTGCGCGGGGCTCGCGGGCGCCTATCTGTCGCTCGCCTATACCCCGTTCTGGGCGCCCGGCATGACGGCGGGGCGCGGCTGGATCGCGCTGGCTCTGGTCGTCTTCGCCTCGTGGAAGCCCTGGCGCGTCGTGCTGGGCGCGCTGCTGTTTGGCGGCGCGACGGTCTTGCAATTGCATGCGCAGGCGGCGTCGCTGGGCCTGCCGGGGCAATTGATGTCGGCGACGCCCTATCTGGCGACGATCCTGGGTCTCGTCGTCCTGTCGCTGGGCGCCCGCCGCAACAGCGCGGCGCCGGCGGCGCTGGGGCAGGTGTTCGTCCCGCCGAGGTAGGAATGTGGCGCGCGTTCTTCCAGTTCCTCGCGGAAACAAGCAACGCGCCGACGCGGTTTAGCGTTTGCGCAAAACGTCCTGTATCATTTTCCTCCACGGGAAGCGGACTTGTCCGAGAGAACATTCAACGCGCGGAAGGACCGCATCATGCAACGCTTCAAACGCCTGTTCTGGACCGCGCTCGCGCTGGCCTTTCTCGGCGTGTCGTGGCTCTGGGAAGTCCTGCATCCCGTCATTCGGCGGTTGGTCGACTGGATACCGCTGGAAGGATTGAAGCGCCGGGTGGCGGCTTTCATGGATCAGCTTGGGCCCTATCCCACCCTTGCCGTGTTCCTTGTGCCTCTCATCGCGCTGGAACCAGGGAAATTCATCGCTGTCTGGCTCTTTGCCAAGGGACAATGGCTTGCGGGCGGGGTCACCTACATTGTCACCGATATCCTGAAGCTCGGTTTCGTCGCGTTTATTTTCAAGACCAGCCGCGAAAAACTGCTGTCCATCGGCTGGTTCGCCAGGATGCATGGCTGGTTTGTTTTCGCGCACGACTGGGCTCACGCGCAGGTGGCGCCGTGGAAGGCGGCGATCCGCAAGGCGCTGCAAGAGGCGGGCTTGCTCACCGGCAAGGGTCGCGTCTG
>JANYDZ010000448.1 GCA_025363375.1 Hyphomicrobiales bacterium | reverse complement strand
CGCAGGGCGTTCAGGCGCGCGGCAATATATTTGCCGCGCGCCTGTTTTTGTCGGGGGGACTGACATCGGCGCGTCGCAGCCTCTATATTGCGAAAATCATCCCCACGCCTCCCCGCGAATCCGGTCCTTCCAATCCCGGTCCCTCCAATCCTGGTCTTTCATGGCAAAACATTCTCCCGCATCTGCGCCCCACCTCACGCCGGCCGCGGGCCAGGCGGATCACGCGTCGGGCCCGGCGATCGCCGATTTCAAGCTCGCCAACGGCATGGAGGTCGTGGTCATTCCCGATCACCGCGCGCCGGTCGTCACCCACATGGTCTGGTATCGCAACGGCTCGGCCGATGATCCGCAATTGAAATCCGGCATCGCGCATTTTCTCGAGCACCTGATGTTCAAGGGCACGATGAAACATCGGCAGGGCGAATTCTCCGAGATCATCTCCGAACTTGGCGGACAGGAGAACGCCTTCACCTCAAACGACTACACGGCCTATTACCAGCGCGTCGCCAAGGAACATCTTGGCGTCATGATGGAGTTCGAGGCGGACCGGATGACCGGGCTTGTGCTGACCGACGAGATCGTGGCGCCCGAGCGCGACGTGGTGATGGAGGAGCGGCGCATGCGCACCGATTCGGATCCCGGCTCGCAACTCAGCGAAGCCGTCATGGCGTCGCTGTTCACCCACCATCCCTATGGCAAGCCGATCATCGGCTGGATGCACGAGATCGAGACGCTGGGCCGCGAGGACGCGCTCGCCTATTACCAGCGCTTCTACACGCCCGAGAACGCCGTTCTCATCGTCGCCGGCGATGTCGAGGCCGACAACGTCCGCGCGCTGGCGGAGGCGACCTACGGGAAAATCGCCGCGCGCGGCGCGCCGCCAAAGCGGCAGCGCCCGCAGGAACCCGCGCCGCTCGCCAACCGGCTCGTGACCCTCATGGACGAGAAGGTCGAACAGCCGAACCACCAGCGCGTCTATCTCGTGCCGTCCTACACGACGGCGCCGGCGGGCGAGGCCGAAGCGCTTGAACTGCTGTCGCATCTGCTCGGCGGCGGGCAGACCAGCCTGCTGTACCGTCAGCTCGTCGTCGATCAAAAGATCGCCGTCGCGGCGGGCGCCTATTACATGGGGACCGCGCTCGACGACACGCGTTTCTGGGTCTACGGGGTGCCGGCGCCGGAGGTTTCGCTCGAGGATCTCGACACGGCCATCGGCAATATCGTCGCCGACGTCGTGAAGAACGGCGTCGCGGTCGAGGATCTGGCCCGCGCCAAAACCCGTCTTATCGCCGACGCCGTCTATGCCCAGGACAGCCAGGCCTCGCTGGCGCGCTGGTATGGCGCCGCGCTGACGACGGGTACGAGCGTGCAGGATATCCGCGAATGGCCGCGGCGCATCGACGCCGTCACCGCCGGTCAGGTGCAGGCCGCCTGCGCCAGGTGGCTCGACCGCAAGCGCGCGGTCACCGGATTTCTGCTGCCGAAAGAACCCGCCGACAAGGCGGCCTGACGCGGCGCGCGCGCCGAAGCTGGAACCGCCATTCTACTAGACTCACCATTCTACTGGACTCACCATCCTACTGGAATCACAATGACCACAACGATTGCAAAGGCTTCCCGCGCCGCGAGCGTACAGAAAGTCGTGTCGCCGAAGGCGGGCGTCGAGGCCTGGCTCGTCGAGGATTACGCGGTGCCGCTGGTCGCCTTTGAGTTCGGCTTCAAGGGCGGCGGCGCGCAAGAAGCTCCGTCGAAAGCCGGCGCGAACGCCATGCTCGCGGCGCTGATGGACGAGGGCGCGGGCGCCCTCGACGCCGACGCCTTTCACCGCGCGCTCGACGACAAGGCCATTGAAATCTCCTTCTCCAGCGACCGCGACTCGTTCAACGGCCGCATGAAGACGCTGACGCGGCATCTTGAGCCCGCCGTCGATCTGCTGCGGCTCGCGGTCAACGAACCGCGCCTCGACGCGGACGCGATTGAACGCGTGCGTTCGCAGATGATCGCCGGCCTGAAGCGCGAGGCCAAGGATCCCGATACGCTCGCCGGCAACGCCTGGCGGGAAGCCGCGTTTGGCGCGCATCCCTATGGCCAGCCCGCGCGCGGCTCGCTCGACACCGTGCCGAATGTCGCGCGCGGCGATCTGCTCGCCCTGCGCGCCGCCATGATGGCGCGCGACTCCCTGAAAATCGCCGTCGTCGGCGCGGTCGACGCCGCCACGCTCGGCGCCCACCTCGATCATGCCTTCGCCGCGCTGCCGGCCAGGGGCGATCTGAAGACGATTGCGGACGTGGCCATCGGCAATCTCGGCGCGCGCAAGCTCATCGATGTCGATGTGCCGCAATCGACCATCCGTTTCGGCCTGCCGGGCATCGACCGCCACGACCCGGATTTCTGGATCGGCGTTGTCGTCAATCACGTGCTGGGCGGCGGCGTGTTTTCGGCGCGGCTGTTCAAGGAGGTGCGCGAGAAACGCGGCCTTGCCTATTCCGTGCATTCCTCGCTCGCCAGCTTCGATCACACCACGATGTTTTCCGGCGGCACTTCAACCAAGAACGAACGCGCCGCCGAATCCCTCGCCGTGATCGAAGAGGAAATCGCCAAACTCTGCGCCGACGGCCCCACGGACGAGGAACTCGACAAGGGCAAGAAATATCTCATCGGCTCCTACGCGCTGCGCTTCGACACATCGACGAAGATCGCCGGCAATCTCGTGGGCCTGCAGATGGAGAATTATCCGGTGCAATTTCTCGATCAGCGCAACGAGCGCATCGCGAGCGTGACGCTGGAACAGACCAGGCGCGTCGGCAAGCGGTTGTTTGAAGGCAAAAAACTGCTGGTGGCGGCGGCGGGGCGGCCCGTGGGATTTTAAGGATCGCATGTGCGAGGCTGAAAGCGCTGCTCGCGTGAGACATGCGGGATGGCGCCGGTTGCCCGGACAGGGGAGCGGGCAACCCTTGCGCCAGGCGCGCGAGGACAAGATTAAAATCCGCGAAGGGCAAAATGCGGATTTCGCCGGAATATTGCGGAAATCCGCCGGCGCTGCGATGCAGAAATGGCTCAGGCGATAAAGCCGAAATTGTCGACGGCGGCGGGGCGGCCCGTGGGATTGGATTTGGCTTCGATTGAAGACTTTTGAGAATTTTCGTGGAGCGTGATCCGTCAATGGGTCGCGGTTTTCGAAAGTTATGTCCGAAACTCAACTTCAAATCCGTCTTGGCTACGCCCGCGTCTC
>JANYDZ010000447.1 GCA_025363375.1 Hyphomicrobiales bacterium | reverse complement strand
GCAACGGCAAGGACCGCGAGAGCGACGGCAGTCAGGGCCGCAACGAGCGGAACATCGCCTATCACTACGATGTCTCCAACGCCTTCTACGGGCTGTGGCTCGATCCGGAGCTGATCTACACCTGCGCCTATTTCACCGACTGGAACAATTCTCTGGAACAAGCCCAGCGCGACAAGCTTGAGATGACATGCCGCAAGTTGCGCCTCCAGCCCGGCGACCGGGTGCTGGACATCGGCTGTGGCTGGGGCGCTTTCGCCATTCACGCCGCGCGCCATTACGGCGCTCATGTGCACGGCGTGACGCTTTCGGAAAAACAGGCCGCTTACGCGCAAGAGAAAGTGAAAAGCCTCGGCCTCGAAGACCGCGTGCGCATCGAGCTCATTGACTACGCGCTGGCGCCGGGGCCTTACGACAAGGTGAGTTCGCTTGGCATGTTTGAACACGTCGGCGCGGCGAACTTCAAAACCTACTTCAGCGCCGTGCACCGCGTGCTGAAGCCCGGCGGCCTCTATCTGCATCACGCCATCACGCGGCCCGGCAAAAGCAACGCGGCGCGCACCGGCAAGAAGCGCGCGGATTTCGCCGCGCTCACGCGCTACATCTTTCCCGGCGGCGAACTCGACCACATCGGCCGCACCATCGGTAATCTCGAACTGCATGGATTTGAAGTGCACGACGTCGAAAACTGGCGCGAACATTACATGCGGACCTGCCGTTTTTGGCACGATCGGCTGCTGGCCAATTGGGACGCGGCTTTGCGCGAAGTCGGCGAAGTCACAGCGCGCGTCTGGCTCGCTTATCTGGGCGCCTGTTCGATCACGTTCCGGCGCAACAACGCCCTGCTGTACCAGACGCTCGCGTCGAAGCGCGTCAAGGGAGAAAGAGGCCTGCCGCCAACCCGCGCCGATCTTTACCGCGGCGACTGGGCGGCAAAAACATAAATACGCCGCGGCGCGCGCGGAACGCGCCGCGCGCGCTTTATGAACCCACACGGCAACCGAAAAGCCTAGCCGAGCTTGTCGAGCGTGCCGGTGTCTTTCGCCAACAGATAGTAGAAGGTGACGCGCGGCTTGTCGCGGTCGGCCTTCATAGCCGCGCAAACGTTCTTGAGCGCGGCGTCGATGGCCTTGTCGTCGGCCAGGCCGAGCTTCTTTTTCGCGAAGCCGTTGCGCACGGTCGCCAGTTCATCCTTGTCTGAACACGACACGAGCGACGAGTCTCTCTTCTGCAAGGCTATGCCGCAATATTTGACGATAGCTGCGATTTTTTTGTCGTCGGCGTCGGCGACATATTTCTTCACGTGGGTTGCGTGGTCTGCCATGGAGAATCCTCCTGCCGGGATTCATCGCGAATCCCCGCCTGCATATCGACAGATAATTGTCATATTGCCAAGCCCCCGCAGGGCGTCACCGCACCGCCAGCACCCGCGTTCCGACGGACACCCGGTCGAACAAATCAACCACATCCTCGTTGTACATGCGGATGCAACCGTAGGACGCGGCGCTCCCCACCGAGGCGCGCATCGCCGCGCTGGTGCCGTGAATGGCGATTTCGCTGCGGTCCAGCGTCAGCGCCCGCGCGCCCATGGGATTATTGGGCGCGCCGCCCTGTATCACCGCGGGCAGCCTTGGATTGTCGCGCTTGACCTCCGCGGGCGGCGACCAGGCGGGCCGCACATGTTTGCCCTCGATCCGCGCCCATCCGCTCCACGCCTTGCCGGCCTTGCCGATGGCGATCGGATAGGAAATCGCGGTGCCGTCGCTCTGGGTCAGATACAGCCGCCGCTGACTCTGGCTGATGACGATGGCGCCGGCGGGTACGCCCGCTGCCGCGAAAGCGGATCCCGCATAGCCAAAGCTTGGCCGCGCCTGCGCTCCCCCCGCAATCCCGCAAAAGGCGGAGACGAACCCGCTTGAGACAAAGGCCCTGCGGCTCAAATCAGCACAAAACGCCATGACGCAACCCTGAAACGCACCAGACCGCCGCAGCCCGGACACTTGCCGGACGGGCCGCCGATCAATCCAGTTTACCAGAAAAGCCGCGCTTTTCGTCGATGACAGGGATCAATGGTAAACGGCGCGCCGCGCCGGCATCGACTTTGCGCCGGCTTTGACATTTGACGCCGCGCGCCAAACTCAACAATCTGGCCCCGCCAAGGGAGTTTCCATCATGCGCCGCCCGCCTTTTGTCAGTACATTCCTCGTCGGCCTCGGCGCTTTGCTCGCCACGCCGGCTCCGGCTCGCGCGCAGGACACGATCCAGTCCATCTACGAAGCCGCGAAGAACGAGGGCAAGGTCAGCTTCTTCACCTCGAACGACGTGAAGCCCAACCAGGAGAGCGCCAAACGGTTCGCGCAGAAATTTCCGGGCATTGCCGTGGAAGCCTACAAGATCGAGCCGGGACCGGCGATGGAGCGCATCATCGGCGAATCGACCGCCGGCCGCCTCACCGTCGATGTCGTGGATTCGCCCGTGTCCTACACGCCGTTGCTGATGAATCGCGGGCTCGTCGAACCGTATCCCTATGACAAGGTGTTCGGCATCCCGACGGAGGATTTGCTGTTCGAGGGCCGTTCCATCCATTCCTACAATCTCGACGTTCCCATCGCCTTCAACACCAACATGGCGAAGGCGGGCGATTTCGCCGGCGGCTGGGATTCCATCGCCGATCCCAAATGGCGCGGCAAATTCCTGCTGGAAGCGCGCGGCATCGTGTTTCCGCTGCTGGCGCTGACCTGGGGCGAGGAACGCGCCTACGCGCTGCTGAAAAAACTTGTCGACAACAAGCCGATCATCATTAAGGGCGGCACGCCGACCATCGAGGCGCTGGCCGGCGGTCAGGGCGCCGTGGCCATCGGCACCTATGGCGGACGCGTGCTGCAATATCAGAAGGAGGGCGCCCCGGTGGACTGGGCGCGTGTCGGGCCGATCCCCGCGATGATCTACCAGCAGATGGTGATCAAGGGCGCGCCGCACCCGAACGCCGCGCGGCTGTGGGCCTGGTGGACGAGTACGCCGGAACATCGCGAAGAACTCTACAAACACCATTATTTCGGCCGCCTGCGCGGCCCGAACGTTTCGCCGCTGGGCAAGATGATGCAGGAGGCGAAAGCCGAAATCGTTTTCGAATCCACCGACGCCAACGAAATGCAGCGCTTGTTGGCGAAAGCCGGCGCGATGATTGGCGGATTGAAATAGGGAAAATCTTCAGCGCCCGGCGTGTTGATTTTTCTTCACGCGAATGAATAGCCCGTCGCCGCCATCAAGTTCAACGACGCATTGTGGAATGTGACGCTCTCGCCCTGATCCTGAAACAGGACATTGCCGCCCGTTTGCGTCATATGGCTTTGCGCCGCTGTCGCATCCGCGTAGCCAAAGCCAATGAAGTTCAGGACGTCCCAGGATTCCAGCCCATAGACATGATCGTCGCCGACGGCGTTTTGCGAGAATGCGAATGTATCGGATCCGCGGCCGCCAAAAAGGATGTCGTCGCCGATCCCGTTTACAATGTCGTTACTCCAGTTCGACATGCCCTGCTGCATGAACGACCGCAATGGAGCCTCGGAATTGTTTCTGTTCTCGAGGCTTTCCGAAAAGCCCATGACCACGCCGCCGCGCGAGGCGCCGCCATCGAGCTGCTTGACCCAGCCGGCAAGACCTGCGGCGTCCGGCGCGCGGTTCAGGACGTTGCTGTAAAGCAGCTTCACGAGGTCTGAATTGCCCAAAGAGCCGTAATTGGCCTGAAATTCCGATGAATTGACAAAACCATCGACGACCGAGGCGAGCGACTGGCCGCCTGCGACGGAATTGACCCAATATTCATAGCCCGCCGCGTCGGGCAGACGACCCAAGGTCGCTTCGTAGGTCCGGAAAATCTGTTCGTAGACCGCGCTGTTCAGCGATGTCGCGGCATAAGAGCTTTCAGCCAGTTGCGAGTTGTCCTGGTTCTCCCGGCTTTCTGAAAAACCAACGACAATGCTTTCGCGCGAGGCTCCGCCTTGCAGCTGGGCAATCCAGCCGTCAAGGCCCGCCTGATCGGCGGCGCGGTTCAGAACATTCTTGTAAAGGAGGGATACGAAGCCGGTGTTGTCGAGCGCGCCGTAGGCGGTCTTGAATTCCGTCGAGCCGATGAAGCCCGAAGCAATATTTGAGAGCGTTGCCCCTTTGCCAAGCCGATCGCTCCAATAGGCGAGACCCGCCGCATCCGGCGCACGGCCCAGCGCCGCTCCGTAAAGTCGATAGATTTGGTGTTGCGCCGTCGTGAGCGAGGAAACCGTGGATTCATCGCCGATTCCGGCCGCGCTCAGGAGAGCCGTCGGGCTTGTTACCGGCGCGGTCTTCAGCAGGAAGTTCGCGGCCGTGAGGATTGGATGACCGGCGATCCGGATGAAAAGATCGTTCGCCGCGTGGCCTTTTGTGTCCGCAAAAACATACGTGTAGTTGGCGACGGGATCATATTGCCAGCGGACTTCGCCGCCGGCGCTGGAAAAAGCGTTCGACCCAATGAACGTGAATCCCTGCGTTCCCAGTTTGCCCAGATCGGTATCGATTCTGGAGAGATCGATGATATCCTTCGCGGCGTCAAAGCCGCCGATCAAATCTGGATGCTGAGAGGACGAATCGGAAAACGCCAGTTCGACGAAAATGTCCTTGCCGGCGCCGGCGTGGAATTGTTGGGTCCCAAATCCGCCGACGAAATTCGTTTGGTTCGCTCCGCCAAAGAGGTGGGGCGCAAGGCCGGCCCCGTACAATGTCGTGCTTCCCGTGGCGGGACTTTGAATATTGACGCCGGCCGTGTTGGCGATGACGAGGTTTGCCGTGGTTATGCCGGCCGCCCTGTAGGAGAGCCATGCATTGTCGGAATACGCCGGATTGGTGTAGTCGAATGTGATATTGCCTGATGTTATCAACGCCGGATTGGAGGTGGGATACAACGACGCGTAAGTCGCAAATCCAATCGTATTGTTGTTGATGTTGATATTGCTGTAGTCGGTCGCGACTCCGCCAAAAGCCGCTTGTATGGTATAGGCCCCGCCGGCGAGGAAATTGTTCGAAACAGTGACATCGCGAGCCGGGCCGGCTTCGCTGGTGATCCGGATCGCCTGATTTGTCCCCGCTGGAGCGTCGCTGGGCGTTGTCCAGTCGATAAAATTGTTGGTGATTGTCACCGGCCCGGTGGTGCCCGTGACCCAGATCGCGTCGGCATGGGCTCCCGGAGCGTAACCTCCGCCGGCCATATAATTGTTGGAAACGACCCCGGAAGAGATGGAAATCATATCGCCGGGCGAGTTCAAAAACCTGTTGTTTGTGATGGATACATAGCCGGTGCCGCCGGCGATGAAATCGACCAAGGAAGTCGCCGCCTTTGCGCCGTCAAAAGTGTTCCGCGTAATGTTCAGGCCGGAAGCGCCGGCCACCTGGCGGATCGAATAATATCCGGCCGCGGCATCAAACAGCGAATTGGAGATGGTTACATTGCTTGCCTGCACGCTTACGGCTGTGCCGCGCAGGTCATACCCATCAAGCACAAAGCCGCTCTGCTTGACGATGACGACGTTGTGAACCGCGTCATAAAAGATTGGAGCGGATCCATTCGTGGTTAGCGATTTGAATGACTTCAGGGCGGCGGGAACGAGCGTCGCGCCAACGACGGTATCGATGCCAGGGAGAACCGCGTTCGGAGAAGCCGCGCGCAAGAGCGCAAGTTGCGAAGTCGTGATCATGACGTCTGTGCTCCAACAGAGGGACGATCAAATATATATTCATGAACTCTATCGATATTGTGTGCTTCGGTAAGGGCCGTCTATGTATTTTCTTATGTATTTTTTAGCAATAACAGCGAGCGAAAAAATATCCTTAAGGAACTGTTTCCGTTTTCCTCCTTCAATCCGTCCAGGCGCTTGCGCCCGCAATGCAAAATCCTGGATGGCGACCGTTGCCGTCGCGGGTCCCCTAGACCTGCGACACAAAGAATAATATGCGAGGGCTTCGTCGGCGGATGGAAACGAGGATCAGGTTTCCGTCGTATTGCAGTTTCTGATTCCGCCCCATGGCGGGCGCTCCGCGCCGCGCCTCGCACGAAAGACGGCCTGGCATGAAAGTGTATGTGATGGATTTGCTCCCTTACGGGAAGCATTTCGACGAGTTCAAGGCCGAAAGGTTCATTCCATATCCGCTTCCCGGCAGGTATTTTGACCCGAAAGTGGCGGCTGAGACGTATAATCGCCATTTCGACATCTGGGCGGAAATGGATGCGCTGGGCTTCGACGGCGTCGGCCTCAACGAGCACCACACGACGCCGCACGGATTACAGGTTTCGCCCAACATGATGGCCGCGGCCGCGGCGCGGCAGATGAAGAAGCTGGAGTTTCTGATGCTTGGCAACCTTTTGCCTCTGCACAATCCTCTGCGCATCGCCGAAGAAATCGCCATGGTGGACTGCATGTCCGAGGGGCGTATCTTGCCCGGCTTTGCGCGCGGCGTGCCTAGGGAATACCGGGTTTACGATGTGCCCATGTCGGAATCCCGCGCGCGCTTTGACGAGGCGCTGGAAATCATCCGCATGGCCTGGACGCAAGATGTTTTTTCATACGAGGGCAAGTTCTGGAAGTACAAGGACATCTCGATCTGGCCGCGCCCCTATCAACAGCCGCACCCGCCGATCTACATTCCTTTCACAGGCAGCAAAGAGACCATCGAACTCGCGGGAAAGCACAATTTCAGCGCGGTCATGCCGGCGGGGCATCCCGGGGTAACCCAGGACATCGTTGGATATTTCGCCAAAAAGCTCGCTGAGAGCGGTCACCAGCTCGCGCCCGACAAGCTTGTCATGTTCACCGACGCCTATGTGGCGCAGGATGCCGCCGCCGCTCTGCGCGAATATGGCGAATATTATCTCTATTTCGTGCAGACCCTGTGGCACCACGGCAGCGACCAGACGAATGAATCGCTTGGCAAGGCGGGCTATGTCGCCAATTCCTCCTTCGATTATATCCGCCCCGAGAATCAACCTTTCGCGCAGATGGACCGTTCGAAAATCCGTCAGACCACGATGCCCGACGTGGAGGCGCGCATCAAGGATGGGCAACTTGCGTTCGGTTCGCCGAAGGATGTCGCCGAGTGGTTGATCCACCGCGCCGAAACCATGGGCGCCAACCGCATGCTGCTGAACCTCAACCTCGGCGCGCTGCCGCCTGAGTTGTTCATGGAGCAGGTGCGACGCTTCGGCAAGGAAGTGCTGCCAAAACTGCAGGCGCATCAAGTGACGAAGGTGCCGGCGGCTTCATAGAGGCCCGTGGAGGTCGCATGTCCGAGCGAACCATAATTGGCGACGGCGAGGGCCTCGACATTCTCTGCGCCAGCGCGGCGCGCTCCGCGCTGACCGATTGCGCGGAGTCGTTTCAGCGCGCGACGGGCCTTGGCGCGACGCTGCGTTTCGACACGTCGGGCGGCGTCAACAAACGCGCGGCGGCGGGCGATGGCGCCGACATTTTCGCCTCCTCGCTGGATTCCATCGAGGATATTGTTTCGCGCGGACTTGCGGGCGGCGCGATGTTGAAGCTTGGCGCCTCGCGCATAGCGCTGGGCGTGCGGGCGAACGAGGAGGCGCCGGACGTATCGACGCTGGAAAAATTCCGCGCGACGCTGCTCGGCGCCAAGGCGTATTCGCGCGGCGATCCCGCCGGCGGGGGCACGGCGGGGAATTATTTGCATGGCGTGCTGGACAAGCTCGGATTGCTTGAGGCCACGCGCGAGAAATCCATTCTGCGCGTCGGCGGCTACAACGTGATGAAGGAAGTCGCGGAGAACCGCGCCGATTTTGGCCTCACGCAATCCACTGAGATCGCGGCCGTCGCGGGAGTGAAGATCGGCGCCTGGCTGCCGGATGAAATCCAGATCGTCACGCTTTACGCGTTGGCGAGCGGGCGCGCGGGCGCGAGCAACGGAACGGCGCGGAAGTTCATCGCTCATGTCGCGGGCGCCGAAGGGCGGGCGGCGTTTAAAAGGGCCGGCTTCGCTCCGGCGTGACCGCTTTGTCGGCTCGACTTTCCCGCCTATAGTCGCGCGAGCGAGGAGTGGAGGCGCCGCGTGAATTTGAATGGGCCCTTTGTCGTCGAAAGCCGCGAGGAGAACACGTTTCTCGTCAATCGCGAGGCCTTCGTTTCCGAAGATGTGCTGAAGCGGGAATGGGACGCGATTTTCCGGACTTGCTGGATTTATGTTGGCCATGCCTCGGAAATTTCCAATCCCGGCGATTTTCGCACGCGCAACGTCGCGGGGCGGCCGATCCTGTTTTGCCGCGATTCGAACGGCGTCGTGCGCGTCCTGATCAACGTGTGCAGCCACCGCGGCGCCATCGTCTGCCGGGAGCGCGAAGGCAACGCGCGCGGCTTCTATTGCATGTATCACGGCTGGACCTTCGGCAACGATGGCGCGCTGCGCGCTGTGCCGGGGGAGGACGCTTACGGGCCGAAATTCGGCAAGGCGACGCGCGGCCTCGCGCCCGCGCCGCGCTTTGAGCAATACCGCGATTTCTGGTTTCTGAATCTCGATCCCGACGCGACGAGTCTGGAGGACTATCTCGCGGGCGCGAAGGAATACATCGACCTGATCGCCGACCAGTCGCCGACCCGCGCCATGAAAATCATCGACGGAACGCAGGAATACGACATCAAGGCCAATTGGAAATTGCTGGTCGAAAATTCCGTCGACGATTACCACGTCATTTCCGCGCACGCGACCTGGATGCGATACATGACGAATTCCGGCGTCGACATGAAGCGCCCGAAAGGTCAGTTGTTGCCGACGCTGGGCAAGGGCCGCGAACTCGGCAACGGACATCTTGTGACCGACAATCCGAACTATCGCGGCAGGCCCGTCGCCGCCTGGATTTCCGTCTATGGCGAGGACGCCAGGCCCGACATGGAGCGCATGCGCGTGGAACTCGTCGAGCGGCTCGGCGAGGAACGCGCCAGACGCGTCGCCGACACCAACCGCAATCTCGTGATCTTTCCCAATCTTGTCGTCAACGACGGCTCGTCGGTGACGGTTCGCAATTTCACGCCGGTCAACGCGGGCCTCATGAAAGTGACGGCATGGGCGCTCGGTCCCGTCGAAGAAACGCGGGAGCAGCGCGCGCGTCGCCTGCACGCGTTCCTCACTTTTTACGGGCCAGGCAGTTTCGCGACTCCCGACGACATCGCGGCGCTCGAATCCGCGCAGAAGGGATACGCGGCTTATCGCGAGGCGCCGTGGAACGACCTGTCGCGCGGGATGCACAAGGAGCGGGGCGACCAGCTCGGCACCGACGAGGGGCACATTCGCTATTTCTGGCGGCGCTGGTCGGAACTCGTGGAGGGACCGGGATGAGCGATTTTTATCTCCTCGATCCAGGAACGCGCCAGCTCGTCGAAGGCTTTCTGTTTCACGAAGCCGAATTGCTCGACGCGTGGAGGCTCGACGACTGGCTGGCGCTCTTCGACGAGGAGGGCCGCTACCAGGTGCCGCCGACGGACAAGCCCGAGGCGAGCCATCTCGACACTCTGTTTATCATCGCGGACGACTACACGCGGCTGCGCGAGCGAATCATTCGCCTGAAGGACCCCAACTGCCACGCCGAGTTTCCACCCTCGCGCACCCGGCGTTTGATAACCAACATCAGAATCGACAAGCCCGATGGCGATGTTTACGGCGTGCGCGCAAACTTCGCCGTGTACCGTCACCGCAGGGACGGCGACGTCCGCGTCTTCACCGGCGAGTATCGGCATAAACTGAAATTTCAGGAGCGCGTTCTGAAACGCACGTTGAAAATCGTCGAACGCCGCGCCATTCTCGACGCGCACGAGCTCGGAGCCATGGGCGCGGTGAGCTTCATTCTATAGGGCGGAACATGAGCCTCGACATACGTCTCCTGCATCCGGCTTTCGCCGCCGAAGTGATTGGTTTTGATTTTGCCGCTCCGCCCGAGCGCATGCCCGCGCGGGCCGTTCGCGACGCCATTCATCGGCATGGCGTACTCGTGTTTCGCAACGAACATCCGCCGACCGACGAGCAGCATATAGCGTTCTCGAAGTTGCTCGGCCCCATCGAACAGGGCAACATCATCAAGGTCACCGGATTCGATCGCCGCCGCGTCGCCTTTCTCGAACTCGTGGATGTCGGCAATCTCGATCCCGATGGAAACATATTTCCCGCCGACCATCGCCGCATGCTGTTCCGCAAGGGCGACAGGCTCTGGCACGCCGACATGTCCTTCATGGACAATCGCGCCACCTATTCCATGCTCGTCGGCCACGAAATTCCGCCCGAAGGCGGCGACACGGAATTCGCGGATATGCGCGCGGTCTACGAGGATTTGCCGCCCGAAATGCAGCGGCTCGCGGATAGCCTCGCCGTGGAACATTCCATCTGGCGTTCGCGCGCGCTCGCGGGCTTTCCCGAGCCGACCGGGGAAGAACTCGCCTCGCGCCCGCCCGTGCGTCACAGGCTCGCGCACGTGCACAATGGTTCCGGCCGCAAGGCGCTCTACATAGCCTCGCACGCGTCGCATGTTGTTGATTGGCCGCTTGAGCTCGGATGCGGTTTGTTGGCGGAACTGACGCGTTTTGCGACTCAGCCGAAGTTTGTTTACCGCCATAAATGGCGGTTTGGCGACATGGTGATGTGGGACAACCTCTCCATGTTGCACCGCGCCACTGAATTCGAGGATTCAAAATATCGACGCGACATGCGGCGCACGACGTGCCGCGAGCGTGAGATCGCGACAGCCGATGCGGGCTGCCCATGAAACGCGTTCCCGCTCTCGTCGCGATGCTTGTCGCGGCGCAAACCGCGAATGCCGACGAAGTCGAAGACTTCTATCGCGGCCGCGCGTTCAACATCGTCGTCGGACACGAAGTCGGCACCGGATTTGACGTCTATTCCCGCGCGCTGGCCCGTCATCTTGGGCGCTTCATTCCCGGCAAGCCCGGCGTCAACGTGCAAAACATGCAGGGCGCCTCGGGCATGGCGGCGGCCAACTGGCTCTACAATATCGCGCCGCGCGATGGCTCGGTGATGGCGACATACACCCATAGCGTCATCTTCGAACCGCTGATCGGCGACGCTTCCGCCCGGTTTGATCCGCTGAAATTCAGCTGGATTGGCAACATGGACGAGAGCACGCAGGTCTGCGTCGTTTCACCCAACGCCGGCCTCGCGCGCTTTGAAGATATCTTCACGAAGGAAACCTTGTTCGGCGGCTCGGGCGCGGGAACGGCGGGGCCGCTGAGCCAGACGCCGAACGCCATCCGAAATCTCACCGGCGCGAAAATCAAGCTTGTGCAAGGCTATCGCGGCTCCTTCGACATCAAGCTCGCCATCGAACGCGGCGAGGTGCATGGACTTTGCGGGCTGCCGACATCGACGGCCCGCACGGAATGGCGCGGCATGCTGGACTTGGGCCAGATAAAAATCCTTGTGCAACTCGGGCGCAACAAACATCCAGATCTCGCGGGCGTCCCGCATATCTACGACTACGCGAAGACCGACGAGGACCGCCAGGTCTATGACCTTATCTTCGGCACGCAGGGCCTGGGGCGGCCCTACATGGCGCCGCCGGGCGTGCCCGCGCCGCGCGTCGCGGCCTTGCGCAAGGCGCTGCTTGACACGATCGCCGACCCGACATTCGCGGCGGAGGCGAAGGCCGCGCAAATCGACCTCACGCCGCTGTCGGGCGAGGAGGTGGAAAAGCTGCTGGCCCGGGTGTTCGCGACGCCGCCGGCGGCGGTGGAGCGGGCCAAGAAGGCGGTGCGGGCGAATTGAGGCGGCCCCCTTGCCCTCGCCGCCTCGCGCCCCTATCACTCCGCGCCATCACAACCTCCAAACCCCGGACACACAATGGCGACGCACAAGCTCCTCCTCCTCCCCGGCGACGGCATCGGTCCGGAAGTCGCGGTCGAAGTTGAAAAGGTCGCCAAATTCATGGGGCAGGCGGGCATCGCCTCTTTCGAGATCGAGCGCGGTCTTGTCGGCGGCATCGCCTACGACACCCATGGCCAGTCAATCTCCGAAGACCATATGAAGCTCGCGCACGACGCCGACGCTGTTTTGTTCGGCGCCGTCGGCGGTCCCAAATGGGACGCGGTGCCCTATGACGTGCGTCCCGAAGCCGGCTTGCTGCGTCTGCGCAAGGACCTCCAGCTGTTCGCCAATCTGCGCCCGGCCATCTGCTATCCCGCGCTTGCCGATGCTTCGTCGCTGAAGCGCGAGATTGTCGAGGACCTCGACATCATGATCGTGCGCGAGCTCACCGGCGGCGTCTATTTCGGCGAGCCCAAGCAGATCATCGATCTCGGCAACGGCCAGAAGCGCGGCATCGACACGCAGGTCTACGACACCTACGAGATCGAGCGCATCGGCCGCGTCGCTTTCGAACTGGCGCGCAAGCGCAACAACAAGGTGACCTCCTCCGAGAAGCGCAACGTCATGAAATCCGGCGTGCTCTGGAACGAGGTTATCACCGCCCTGCACAAGCGCGAATACGCCGACGTGACGCTGGAGCATCAGCTGGCCGATTCGCTCGGCATGCAGCTCGTGCGCTGGCCCAAGCAGTTCGACGTGATCGTCACCGACAACCTCTTCGGCGACATGCTGTCGGACGTCGCGGCGATGCTGACGGGTTCGCTAGGCATGCTGCCGTCCGCCTCGCTGGGCGAAACCAATCCGAAGACCGGCAAGCGCAAGGCGCTCTATGAGCCCGTGCATGGTTCGGCGCCGGACATCGCCGGCAAGGGCATCGCCAATCCGATCGCCATGATAGGCTCGTTTGGCATGGCGCTGCGTTATTCATTCGGCCTCGGCGCCGCCGCCGACTTGGTCGAAAAAGCCATCTCCGCCGTGCTTGACGCGGGCCTGCGCACCGCCGACATCAAGGGTGCCGCCACATCGACCGTTTCGACGGTCGAGATGGGCGAAGCGATTCTGGCCGAGTTGAAGAAACTCGCCTGAAAACGACAAAAATCCCGCGATGAATTTCATCGCAGGATTTTTTTGCAATCAGAGACTGTTCAGAACGTGAAAAGCGGCCGCGCGCCCGGAATATCAAACCGTCCTGGCAACGTCTCCGCGCCGTAGCCGCTGCGGTTGCCGAAATATTGCGGCGAGCGGTTGAAATAGGTTCCGGCCTGCACGTAATTGGATTCGGAACCGACCGGAACCATGCGACCGGAGTCGAGGAAGCTGCGCTTTTTGACGATTATCTCGCGCGCGGGCTGGGCGCGCTTCTGGCGGGTTTGCGCCGCGGCGATGCTGACGGCGCCGAACAGGACCGCAAGGCTAGCCGACGTGGCGAGAAGGAAGGATCGGCTCATGCGCATGAATGTTCCCCGGTGCAATCGATCAATGCGCGCCAGTTTAGGGCCAAACTGGTTAATAGCCCAGTCGCATTTTTGCCACTCGCGGCACTTTCAGGAGCAGGCCGGCCGGCTGCCAAAATCGGCTCGCGCGTCCATTATTTGCCGGCGTCGATTTAATATTCAGGCGCGAGGTTTCGAAAAGCGGCCTGGAAACGCGCCTATCGCGCTCGTTTTCATATGTTCACCTCGATCTAAGCCAGCTTGCTCCCTGTTCGTCGCCCTTGCGACGCCGCGGCGCATTCAGGTTTGAACCGCTGGAGCGTTTTCCGATCGATCCGGACCGGCAAATATCGCGAAATCCCCGCTTTTGACCGGCTTTCTTCGCGCGAGCCTTGGTGCGCTTCGCGGGAACGCGCGCTAGCGGTTCTCCTTAGCGGTTTTCCTGCGGCTCATCGTAGCAGCGCCATGCGACCTGGCACTGGCGTTGATCCGCGGTCGGCGCTATCGCGGGTTTCAGCACCTGACCATGCGCGCAAAAGCTCGCGTCCCGCACGAAGCGGTCGAACGTGTCGCGGCCAGTGCCAAGTACCGCGGCGCCCTGCGTTTGCACCAGACTTGCGGCAGCGCCGCAAGTCATGTTTGTCGTCTGCGGGCGCGATTGCGGCAGCGCCGCGGGCGCAACAAGCGCGAATGACAGGGTGAGCAGGGTTCTCATCATGACAGGTCCTTTCCAGGAGTTTCGCCGTTGCGCTAGCGGCGCTCTTGCATTGAATCGACGCAGGTTGAGCCTATGAAACATTGCCTCTGGTCGGAGGTTGGAGCAAAGGCTTGCGTCGCCTTCTGGCTACTGGCGCAGAAATAGGAATCGCGCACGAAGCGGTCGAACGTATCGCCGCCCGTGTCCAGAACGAGGGCGCCGCGCGATTGCACGAGCCCTCTGGCGGCGGCGCAGCTCATGCTCGTTGTGGAAGGTCGCGATTGTTGAGCCAGCGCTGCAATGGGCGCCAAAAGGGCGGCGCCGGCCATCAGCCGAAAAGCGGTTTTCCGCATGGGATTCCTCCTGCTTCGCGCGGCATTGGACGACAAACCGGAGGCTTGAGCAATTCACATTCCCGAGACCGGGCGGGCCGCCCTCAGGCCGAGCCGTCTTCCGGCGGCTTGATTTCGTGCTTGAGGATCAGCGGCATTTGCGCCAAAGCGAAAATCATCGTCAGCGGCATGATGCCCCATACTTTGAAAGTCACCCAGAAGTCCGTCGTCTGAGTGCGCCAGACGATTTCATTCAGCGCGGCAAGCACGAAGAAAAACAATCCCCAGCGCAGAGTCAGGATGCGCCAGCCAGCGTCGGTCAACCGCAGCACGCTTTCCAGCACGACAGGCAGCAAAGGCTTGCCCATCCAGAGCGCTCCCAGCAGGATTGTTCCGAACAGGCAATTGACGATTGTGGGCTTCAATTTGATGAAGGTTTCGTCGTTGAAGTAAAATGTCAGCGCGCCAAAAATGAGAACGGCGACAGCCGTGACGACGGGCATGACGGGTAGATGCTTCGTCAACAGCCACGACGCGGCGAGCGCCACGACGACGCCCGCCATCAGCACGCCGGTCGCGGGAAATATTCCATATTTAGCGTTGGTGAAAAAGAACAGGGCAAGCGGCCCCATCTCCAGCACAAGCTTCAATCCTGGATTTACTTTGCGCGGCAGGTTCTTTTCATTGGGCGTGGGCTGCATGCTCAAGCTTCATCCTCCAGACCCGCGATGGCGCGCGCGAAATCGCGCGCTTCGAAGGGCTCCAAATCGTCCTGAGTTTCGCCGACGCCGATATAATGCACGGGCAGTTTGAACCTCTCGGCGACGGCGACGAGGATGCCGCCGCGCGCTGTGCCGTCGAGCTTCGTCATGACGAGGCCGGTGACGCCGGATTTCCGGCCGAATATCTCCACTTGCGACAAAGCATTCTGCCCGACGGTCGCGTCAAGAACCAACAGCACCGCATGCGGCGCTTCAGCGTCGATCTTCTTCATGACGCGGATGATTTTTTCGAGCTCCGCCATCAACTCGACGCGATTCTGCAATCGTCCCGCCGTGTCCATGATCAGGACTTCCGCGCCTTCCGCGCGCGCTTGCGCGACCGCCTCAAAGGCCAGACTGGCCGCGTCCGAGCCCTGTCCGCGCGCCACGACAGGCGCGCCTATGCGCGCGCCCCATATCTGCAATTGTTCGATGGCCGCCGCGCGGAATGTATCGCCCGCCGCCAGCATGACCTTGCGGCCTTCGCTCACATATTTCGCCGACAGCTTGCCAATGGTGGTCGTCTTGCCCGAGCCGTTGACGCCCACGACCAGGATCACGAAAGGCGACTTTGCCGCGTCGATGACGAGGGGCCGCGCCACCGGCGCCAGAACCTTCTCGATTTCAGCGGCGAGAATCGCCTTCACCTCTTCGGGGTCGATCTCGCGGTCGTAGCGGCCCTTGCCGACGGCTTCGCGGATGCGGGTGGCGGTGGCGAGGCCAAGATCCGCCTGAATAAGAATATCCTCGAGATCGTCGAGCATCGCCCGATCGAGCTTTTTCCTCGTGAAGACATTGGCGATGCCGGTCGTAATCGACAAGGCCGAGCGTGACAGGCCTTGCCGCAGCCGCCGCCACCAGTTTCGTTTGGGCTCAGGCGCGGGCTCCTGCTCAGTCGCCAGGGGAACCTCGGCCGGCGCCGGCTCCGTTTCCCGCTTGCCACTGAACAACCGGCCAAAGAATCCTGGCTTTTTCGGCGCGTCGCCGGAATTTTTGTCGGTGTCGGCCATCGCGTTTTCGGTTCCATCCTTGCGCAGCGCGCTATGACCCTCGATACAGGGTCGGACATGACCGTGGAAGGCCATTCATTGGACGATCTTCAAACCAGCAAGGACTTGCAGTCCCGCCTGCTCTATCGCGACGCGCTGATGCTCATTATCGACAAGCCCGCCGGAATTGCGGTGCATCGCGGGCCGAAGGGAGGCGCGTGTCTCGAAGATTATTTCGACTCGCTACGGTTTGGCCTGCCGCGCCCGCCGGCGCTGGCCCACAGGCTCGACAGGGACACGTCCGGCTGTCTTGTGTTGGGCCGCCATCGCAAGGCTTTGGAATCGCTTGGCAATATGTTCAAACGCGGCGCAATTTCGAAAACATACTGGGCGATCGTTGAAAATGGACCGGAAGCCGACGAGGGCCTCATCGACCTGCCGCTTGGCCGCCTCGACGCCACGCGCGGCTGGTGGATGAAGGTTGATCCACTCGGCCTCAAATCGCAGACCTGTTGGCGCGTCAGGGCGCGCGGCGTGGACGCCGTCGGCAAACCCGTCGCCTGGCTGGCGCTGGAACCGCTCACCGGCCGCACCCATCAGCTGCGCGTCCATTGCGAGGCCATGGGTTTTCCTATCGTCGGCGATCCCATTTATGGCAGCGCCCCGCGCGAAGGAGGGCCGGGCCTGCAATTGCACGCGCGGGAGATCGTGGTGCCTATTTCCAGGAACAAAGTGCCCGTACGCGCCGAGGCGCCGGCACCCGCACATATGCGGGGTTTGCTGACCGCCTGCGGGTGGGGCGGCGAATGCATTGCGCCTCCTGACGCGGAATAATCAGGCCGACGCGGGCGCCTGCCGTGGCGCGACAGGCGCGGCAGCCGCGCGCGCATTCCTTCGCGGCAGCGCGGCATTGAAGACCTTCCACGCCCAGGCGATCAGGACAAGATTGCGCGATAAAATGACGGCGCCGAAGAGTGGATTCAGTTGCTCCGCCATCCGCATGTTGAACAGAAAAGGATAGGAGATCTGCGTCAGGCCGAGCGCCAGCAGAAACATCCAGCGCGCGCCGCGTCCTCCATGCAGCGTCGCGATCACGCCGAAGGGTATGAACCAGGTCATGTAATTGGCGCTGAAGACCTTGCCGAACGCCATGAAAGCCACCAGCGCGGCGCAGCTCGCATTGATGGTCAAAACAACGGCGCGCGTTTCGTCGAGCGCGCGCAACGCGAACCAGGCGCGCGCGCAGAGTCCGGCGATGGCGATCAGCGGCAGAACCTCGGCCCATTTGCGCGCAGCCGGTTCCCATATCGATTCCACATTGACCGAACCGAAGGTGATCGCCGAGGTCGCGATGTCGGGATCGAAAAGCCGCGCCAGAATGAACAGCGCTCCCCAGGTGCTTCCCGTCTCGATCGGACGCAGGCGATGATAGACGAGAAAATCCAGCGCATGGGTTCCCGAGGTCAAAAAGCACAGGCCTGCGGTCATGGCGAGCACGCAGAAACCGGCAAGCCCGACCAGGGACATCTCGCGCCAGCGCCCGCCGCGCAGATAAACGAACAGGCCGAAGGGCCCGACAACGGCGGGAACGAGTTTGGCGACAAATCCGAGCGAGATCGACAGGCCGGCCGTCACGGGCCCGCGCATGGCAAGCCCATAGGCCGAGGCGACGATCGCCAGCGTGGTCACCGCGTCGTAGCAGCGCACGGCGACGATCCCGAGCGCCAGGGCTGAGAAAATAGAAAGATGCAACGTCGCCCGACCATCGCCCGGCCGCAGCTTTTCAGCCATGCGGACGGCGAGAAACAACGCCAGCGACAGCAGCAGACCCATCTCGAGGCTGAACAAAAGATGGTATGCGTCGATGTCGCGGGTCAGCAGCGCCGGCAACAGAATGGGCGCCAGCACGCCCGGCGGATATTCGATGGCGAAATCGCGGAAGGGCATGAGCGGTTTTGCGGGCGTGATTGGCGGCGAGACGTCGGGATCGACGTAGTCAGGCGCAACGCCCCGCTTGAAATCCGTGTCGCGATACTCGATCCACGCTTCCAATGGGCGAATGAAATAACCTTGATAGGGACGTCCGAGCGTCGCGTCGGCATAGGCGAGATAGCGCGCCGTGAGCATGTCGTTGCGCATGAAAACGCCGAGAATGCGCAGGCTGTTTTCAGGAGTCAGGGTCAAGGCGCCGGCGCGTCCTTCCATGACGACAGCGCGGATTTGCTTGTGGGTTCCGTGCAGATTGAACGCGACCAGCACGAGCAAAAACCACAGCGACCAGGAAAGTGCTTGCCGCGCGCGGGACGCCGTCATGACCAGATCATCCGCTGGAGAACTCCGGATCACGTGTCCGGCGAAGTAAGGAGAGCTTAACAAATCACAACTATGGTTAACGAAGATTGACCAGCGCGGTCCGGCGAACAAATGATGGATCAGGATGTGACCGCCCAACCTCCTGCGATGGCGGGCCTGCGCACCATCGCGCCCGTAATCCTGCTTGTCGTCGCGATGACGTTGCCGCTGCGCGCCATTGCATTGCAGAACACGGACGTCGCGTGGCTGCTGACGACGGCCGAATGGGTGCTCGACGGTCGCCGCATGTCCGTCGATTTCACAGAAAGCAATCCACCTGGCGGCGTGCTTCTCTACCTGCCGGCGGCGCTTCTCGGGCGGTGGTCGCGGCTAGGCTCCGATTTGACGAGCGAGGTGCTGGTGGCTTGCGTGGCGGCGATTGCCGCCTGGGATGGCGCGAGCCGACTTTGCAGGCTCTCGCATGGCGGTTATGGCCCTTTGCTGACCTCTTGCGGTCTTGCCGCGACGCTGCTCATTCTGCCGGCCTATGCTTTTGGCGAACGCGAGCACCTCGGCCTGCTGCTGCTGTTTCCATGGCTGACGCGGGTCGCCGCGTCGGAGCCTCCTTCCAGCGTCGGCGCGCGCCTGATTTCCGGACTGGGGATCGGGCTCGCCGGGGTCGCCAAACCGCATCTGTTGGCCCTGCCCCTGATCGTGCAGTTGATGGAATGCGGACGCACGAGATCGCCGCGCGTCTTCTTCCGCCTCGAAAACTACGCCGCGGCGTCTGTCCTCGCGGTCTACGCCGCCGCCGTGTTCTACACATTCCCGGAATACCTTGACCAAGTCTTCCCGCTGGCGGTCGAGCTTTACATGCCCATGCGCCTGTCGGGGATCGAACTCTTGGTCCTGCCAGGATTTCTGTTGTGGGCGGTCATCGCGATTGCGGCCGTCGTTCTGCGCACCCCCGGCGGAGGACTCTCCCATGCCGGCGACGTTTTTCTCGCCGCCTCGCTCGGCGGCGTCATTCTTTACCTGCTGCAGGGGAAAGGCTGGCCCTATCAAATCTACCCAGCTGTCGCGCCGGCCCTTGCCGCGCTCACCCTGGCGGGGGTCGATTCGCTTGCATTGGGCGTCGATGCGAGGCGGCGCACGATGTTGCTAGGGATTCTGGCGACCATCGGACTTGGCTTTGGCTATATCTGGTTCGACCAGCACGACACCCGCGATACCCGGGCAATTGCCGCCGTCATTCGCCAGCTCGACGTCGCGCCGCGCATCGCCATGCTGAGTTCCGACATTTCCGTTGGGTTCCCGCTGACCCGAATGGTGGGCGGCGTCTGGGTGCAGCGACAGCCGCATCTGTGGGTGGCCAACGGCGCCCAATATCTCGCCCGCGCGGAGCCGGTGGGCTCGCCACGGCTCCAGCAACTCGCCGCATACGAAGCGCTGGAACGCGGAAACTTTATCGCGGACATGCGCAAGGGACAGCCCTCTGTGGTGCTGGCGCAGACGGGACGGCGCACGAACTGGCTGGCATGGGCGCGGGCGGATCCGGAGCTCGCCGCTCTGCTGAGCCCGTTTCGAGAGGCCGCCGTCATCGACGACGTGACGATTTTGCAACGCACGCCGCGGTGACGCCGTCAAGCCGGCGTCCAAAAAATACTTAACAAGTAATTAACGAATCACACGCATCTTAGCAATCTTGCGGAGTGGTTGGTTAGTTTTGCTCTTTATCCTGACGGCGCCTGATATTGATGGCGTTCGACCGTAATCTGGAGCCGGCGATGAGCACTCCGCGCATTTCCATTATCGCGCCCACCTCCACGGGATGCGACTGTCTCGCGGGATTCGTCGCCCGCGTCGCCAAAGTCATGGGCGAGACAACGTGGGAAGTCATCTTTGTCGACGACGACAGCGAACGCGAAACGTGGCGGGTCGCCAAAAGCATTGGCGAACTGGATCCACGCGTGCGCTGCATCCGCCGCCTTGACCGCACGGGCCTGACCGGCGCCTGTATTGAAGGGGCGATGAGTTCGGCGGCGCCTTACATTGTCATTATGGGCGCTGAACATCGCCACGACGCTTCGGTCCTGCCGGAAATTTTGTCCAGACTGGAGCGCAATGCAGCCGACCTGATTGTCGGAACACGCCAGGCAAACACCGAGGACAATGACGTCGATCCCGGGAAATTCGCCGCGCGCGCCCGCGCGTTTGCTTCCGACGCCGCGACATTTATCGTGGGGGCGAAAGTCGTCGATCCCACCAGCAACTTTCTCGGCACGCGGCGCGAGCTGTTCGAAGAGATGGCGCCGCATCTCACGGCCACAGGCTCCAACATCCTGCTCGACATTCTGACCACCGCATGGTCGCCGCTACGGCTATCGGAAATCAACTGCTCCACCCTCCCGCAAGGCGCGGACGCGGCGCGTCTCGACGCGCGCGCGTTGCTGGATTTCGGCTCCTTGCTGGTCAACAAGGCGACCGGCGGGATAGTGCCGGCGCGCTTCGTGCTCTTCGGGCTGGTCGGCGGCTTTGGCGTGTTTGTGCATCTGGCAGCTCTCAAATTATCGCTGGGAATGCCCGGCGTCTCTTTCGTCGTAGCCCAGACCATCGCCACCTTCGTCGCAATGACTTCCAATTTCGCGGCCAACAATCTGCTCACCTACCGCGATATGAAGCTGCGGGGAGCCGCCGCGCTCACCGGCCTCGTCAAATATTATTTCGCCGGCGTCCTGGGAGCCATCGCCAATGTAGGCGTCGCCAACTGGATGCACGGCGTCAACGATTCCTGGTGGATTTCCGGCGTGGCGGGAATCATCGTCGGCGCCGTTTTCAATTTCAGCATGAGCTCCGCCTTCGTCTGGCGCCGCAAGCCCGCAAAAGCGCGTCGCCGCGCGCCTGTGTGGCGCTTTCAACGGAAGATCGCGTGACCTTGCCGCTTCGTTTGATCAACGCGCATCCGGACGGCTTAACGATTTCGCAAGATGAACGGGTTCAGAGTCGGCGTTGATTTTCGCGGGAATGATCCTGTCATGCCAAAATATCCGGGACCGTCGCCGACCGCCACTTGTGTTGACGCGGCGCGAACAAGCGATTGCCTGGTCTTCACGCCAACCTACAACGAGATGCGCAACATCGAGCCGTTGCTCGACGCGATCCTCGGCCTTGACCGCAAATGCGACGTTCTCGTCATCGACGATCAGTCGACGGATGGCACAACCGAGCAACTGATCGCACGCGCCGCGGACGATCCGCGACTGCGCGTCATCGTGCGGCCAGGCAAACTTGGCATCGGCTCCGCGCACAAGCTCGGCTGGCTCTACGCTCGCCGGCACGGTTACGCGCGCATCGTGACGCTGGACGCCGATCTGTCGCACGATCCCGCCGACATTCCGAGGCTGCTCGACATTCTCGACAAAGGCGCCGACTTCGCCATCGGATCGCGCTACATGGACGGCGGCAGCCTGGATTATCACGGTTGGCGGCGCTTTCTCAGCGTCAACGCCAACCGCCTCTCGCGCTGGCTGCTGCGCTTGCCCATGACCGAATATACAACGTCGCTGCGCGCCGCCAGGCTCGACCGCGTGCCCGAAGGCATGATCGAAACCATCGAACACGACGGCTATGGTTTCTTCCTGACTTCCGCCGTCCGTTTCGCGCGCGCCGGATTGCGCATCACTGAAATTCCGATCCATTTCGGCGACCGCCATCATGGCGTGTCCAAGATTCCGCGCTTTGAGATTCTTGCCGGCGCGGTGAACCTCCTGAAGCTCTCCCTCGAAGGCAAGCCGCGGGATTCCGCCCGGGCCATCCAGCGCGTCGGCAACGAATGCCCGGATTGCGGCCAGCCGTTCCGCGTGCTCAGGGCGCCCGGCAACATGCGCTGCCTTGCCTGTTTTGGACAACAGGCGCCGGCGCGCACAGCATGAACACGAACATGAACCCGGCGTGGCGAAGCGCATCCGCGTCGTCGCCATCGACGGCGTCGCCTGTCGCAAGTGGAGCGAGGGGCGGCTTGAACCTTTGACGGCGACAATCGAAAACATCGAAGTCAAATCGAGAATCATGGCGATGGGGCGCAAGGCGAACTCGCAGATCCGCTCAAAACGCCGGTGACCATCCCTCTCGACCGCGATCTTGTGCAATGGTTCAAGGCCAAAGGCCCGCGTTGCCAGACCCGAATCAACGCCGCCTTGCGCCGTTATGTCGAGGCGCCGGGAAAAGCGTATTAATGCTTCCCCACCGGATTGTTTGACGCCCGCCGTTGGGGCAGGATAGCGGCTATGAACCTCAAAAAAGGGAGCGCCGGTTGGTTCTGGCGTGAGCGAATATGCAGATCAGGCGGTTGTTTCTTGCGCTGTCGCTGATGCTTGCTGGCTTGCCCGCCATGGCGCAAGAACCCCCTGCCTCAGTCCCGGTTCCCGCGCCGCCAACCCCTCCACCGCCAAGACCGACGCAGATCAATCGGTTCGTTCCCACCGGTGAGGAGCGAACCATCATGTTTATGACAACACTTTTTCCCGATTGCAGCTCGCGTGGTCCTACTGTGGCGCGCGTCATCGACAAACCCGTCCGCGGCGAAGTGACTTTCGCGCAGATTGACAGTTTCCCGTTTTACGGCGCGAACTCGACGCTGGCGGTTTGCAACACCAAAAAAGTCCCGGGATTGTCGATCAATTATCGTTCCGAAGCCGATTATGTTGGTGAAGACAGAATGAAGCTCTTCATTATCTTCGCCGACGGATCGGGGGGCGAATGGAATTTCACGTTGATTGTCAAATAGGGATTAGGCAAAAATAGCGCTCCCGCGCCGATGGCCATGTGCTGGAATTGAGCGATTCACGGGGAGCCCGACATGCGAGGCATGGGACTGGCAAAGGTGGGAATGAGCCTGTGCGCGCTGGCGCTTTTCGCACCGGGCGCCAATGCGCAATTGCAACCGCGCGAAAGCAGCTGGACGCAACGCGCCATGGGCCAGTATGGCGGCCGCATCATCAGCGGCGGCGGTCCACTGCCCAGTTCCGTTGAACTTGAATTCACGGGCGCAGGCGACATCACTGGCGAATACGGCTTCAGCCAAAGCGGCGAGCGGGTCGAGGGCAGGCTTGATGCCTGCGCGGTCATGCGGCCTTACGCGATCTCCTGTCGCTGGCACGACAGAAACGGCGAGGGCGCGCTGGAAATGGTCTTTTCGCGCGACCTCTCTTCCTTCATCGGCCGCTGGAACATCGACGCGACGCCGGACAAATGGCGCTCCTGGTTCGGCCGCAAACTGCCGTCGATCTGAGGCGGACCGGCAGGCGGGCGCCTGCTGGAGCAAATCCCCGATGTTCCGCTCGATTTTCAGACTGTGACGGCGGGACGAAAACCTTTATCCTGCCGCTTGAACCGGAAATCACTTCTATGGAAAAGTTTACTGTCATCCAGGGCGGCGGCGAAAAGCGGGACCTGCATCAGACGATGCTGGCGTTGGGCCAGAACGCCCGCGCCGCGGCGCGCCGTCTGGCGCTGGCGCCGCAGCAACGCAAAAATACCGCGCTGATCGTGGCGGCGGGCCTGCTGCGAACGTCGACGCGCGACCTGATCGACGCCAACGCGCGCGACATGGAGGCCGCCGCCAAAGCCGGCGCGAGCAAAGCCAACCTCGACCGCCTGATGCTCAACGAGGAGCGCGTCGAATCCATGGCGAAGGGGCTAGAGAAAATCGCGGCGTTGCCCGACCCCGTAGGCAAGGTGCTCGCCACCTATGAACGCCCCAACGGCCTCAAAATCGAGCGCGTCGCGACGCCGCTCGGCGTGATCGGCGTCATCTATGAATCACGCCCGAATGTCACTGCCGACGCCGGCGCGCTCTGCCTGAAGGCGGGCAACGCAGCGATCCTGCGCGGCGGTTCGGATTCGTTCAACTCCTCCGCCATGATCCACGCCTGCCTCGCCGAAGGTTTGAAAACCGCGGGCCTGCCCGAAGCCGCGATTTCCCGCGTGCCTACGCGCGACCGCGCCGCGGTCGGCGAAATGCTGAAAGGCCTCGACGGCAATATCGACGTCATCGTGCCGCGCGGCGGCAAAAGCCTTGTGGCGCGTGTGCAGGAGGAGGCGCGCGTGCCCGTCTTCGCGCATCTTGAGGGCGTCGTGCACGTCTACGTGGAAGCCGCCGCCGATCTGGAAAAGGCGAAGGCGATCGTGATGAACTCCAAAATGCGCCGCACCGGTGTTTGCGGCGCGGCGGAGACCTTGCTTGTCGACCGCGCGGTGGAGAAAACGCATCTCGCCCCGCTGGTGAAAATGCTGCTCGACGCGGGCTGCGAAGTGCGTGGGGACGCCAATGCGGGCGGCGTCGATACGCGCGTCAAACGCGCCAACGAGGAAGACTGGCGCACCGAATATCTCGACGCCATCATTTCGGTAAAGGTCGTCTCCGGCCTTGAAGAGGCCATCGACCATATCGAGAGTTACGGCTCGCACCACACCGATTGCATCATCACGGAAAACGCGCGCGCGGCGGAACGTTTCCTGGCGGAAGTCGATTCCGCCATCGTCGTTCACAACGCATCGACCCAATTCGCCGATGGAGGCGAGTTTGGCTTCGGCGGCGAAATCGGCATCGCAACCGGGCGGATGCACGCGCGAGGGCCCGTCGGGCTGGAGCAATTGTGCTCGTTCAATTACCGCGTGCACGGGACCGGGCAAACGCGAAAGTAGGGGACATGATCGCCACGGCGATCCCGACGCCCGATTCATGGTCCGCGATCATCGCGAACGCCTGTAAAATGTTCGACAACCTTGAGGACAAGGGGTATGGAGATCCGGGGTTTTCTCTTGGCGGCGGCACTATTTTGAAGGCGCGGCGCGCGGACTGAAATCCCCGCTGCCAAGGGAGACCCAACATGCCAACACAGGACCAACTTGTTGCCGAAGCCATCCGCATCGCCGGGGAACGCGCGACGCCCGGCATGAGCACGGACGCGAAGGACGAATTGCTCGAATCGGTAATGATGAGCCTGCTCGACCACAAGGTGGCGTTGCCGTTTTTCGGAAAGGTCGCGCATCTGGCCACCGGCGGACCCAAGGCTTTGGGCGGCGGCGGACTTTATCTCATGCACAACGAGCCGCGTCTGCCGAAAATGCCGGAAGCGCCGACGTTGATGGATTTTTTCAAGCTGCGCTTTCTGCTCAACAAACGCGGCGGCAATCATCTGCTGCAGAGCGCCGCGCTGGCGATGAAGAACGGATTGCCTGAAAAGCTGGTGCTCGCCTGCCTGCTGCACGACATCGCCG
>JANYDZ010000425.1 GCA_025363375.1 Hyphomicrobiales bacterium | reverse complement strand
CGCATGGACCAGCGCGGGCTGTTGATCGGCGCCTCCTGCGTGATGATCGCGACGGGGCTGGCGTTTGCCGCGTCGTCCACATACGCCGTCATTCTGATCGTCGCCTTTCTGGGCACCATGAACCCCTCCTCCGGCAGCGTCAGCATTTTCGCGCCGCTGGAACAGGCGCTGCTGTCGCGTTCCGTCAAGGACAACGAACGCACGAAAATGTTCGCCCGTTACAGTCTGATCGGCGGCTTTGCGGCGGCGCTGGGGGCGCTGGCGTCGGGCAGTCCCGACGCGCTCTCGCGCTTTGGCGCGACGCAACTCGACGCGTTGAAAATCATGTTTCTCGCCTATGCCGCGCTCGGCGTACTGGGCGCGCTTGTCTACGCGCGCATTCCCGCCGCGCCGCCGGCGGCGGAGAAACATGCCGGCGCGCGTGGGCCCTCGCGCGGCATCGTCTACAAGCTCGCGGCCTTGTTCAGCGTGGATTCCTTTGCCGGCGGGTTCGCCGTGCAATCGCTGATCGCCCTGTGGTTGTTCAACAAGTTCGACCTGTCGCTGGCCGCGGCGGGATTGTTCTTTTTCTGGACCAGCGCGCTGTCGGCGTTTTCGTTCCCGGTGGCGGCGTGGCTGTCGACGCGCATCGGCCTCGTCAACACCATGGTGTTCACGCACATTCCCGCCAGCCTTTGCCTGATCGCCGCGGCGCTGGCGCCGTCGCTTGAAGCCGCGCTGGCGCTGCTGTTGGTCCGCGCGTTCCTCTCGCAGATGGATGTGCCGACGCGCACCTCCTACGTGATGGCCGTGGTCACCCCGCCCGAGCGCACGGCGGCGGCGAGCGTGACCAGCGTGCCGCGCGCGCTGGCGGCGGCCTCGGCGCCGGCGATCGCGGGAGCGATGTTCGCGGCGGGGCACGATTCCTGGCCGCTGGCGATCTGCGGCGTGTTGAAGATCGCCTATGATTTCGCGTTGCTGTGGATGTTCCGGCATGTGAAGCCGCCGGAGGAGGCAGGCAGGACGAAAAGCTGACTGATAGACTGTACATTTGTCCCGGCGCCCTCATTGCGACCTGATGGTTGCGTCCCGTCTTTCGCGCGCGCGAAGATCGCGCTCCATCTTGCGGACCATTCTCAAATAGAGCAGTCTCGGCACAATTCACTTTGGGAGGCCCCGCCATGAAAACCCTCGCCCGCATTCTCGCGTTCTCCACCGCGCTGTCCAGCGCCTACGCGCTCGCACAAACGGCCCCCGCTCTCTCGGGCGTCGTCTCATCCCCCGACGAGCCCCTCATGGAGGGCGTCGTCGTCAGCGCGAAGAAGGACGGCGGCATTGTCACGGTGTCCGTCACTTCCGACGACAAGGGGCGCTTCACATTCCCCGCCGGCCGCCTTGAGCCGGGCAAATACACGCTCTCCATCCGCGCCATGGGCTATGAGTTCGACGGCGCCAAAAACCTCGATCTGACGCCCGGCGCCACAAGAGACATCAAGCTGAAGAAGTCGCGCAACGTCGCCGCGCAGATGACGAATTCGGAGTGGATGCAGAGCGTGCCCGGCCCCGAGGACATGCGCGCGGCGCTGCTGGATTGCCAGACCTGCCATACGCTGGAGCGCGTGTTCCGCTCGACCTATGATTCCGACACGTTCACTCAGGTGCTGACGCGCATGGCGAATTACGCGTCGGAGAGCTTCTGGCTGAAACCGCAGACGCGGCCCGTCAACCGCGCCAGCGACCCCGAGAATTTCCGCAAGATGGCGGATTACATCGCCAGCTTCAATCTCAGCGCCAGGGAGACGTGGGATTATCCGCTTAAAACCCTGCCGCGTGTAAAAGGGCGCGGCACGCGGGCGATCGTGACGGAATATGATCTGCCGCGCCGCACGATCCAGCCGCACGATGTGGTGCTCGATAAGGACGGCATCGCCTGGTACACGGATTTCGGCGATCAGGTGATCGGCAGGTTCGATCCTAAAACTCTCAAGCACACGGAAATCAGAATACCCGAAACCGTCGCGAACAGGCCGACGGGCTCGCTCGATCTGGAACTCGCGCCCGACGGCACTTTTCTCGTTGGCATGATGAACCAGGGCGCCATCGGCCAATACGATCCGAAGTACGACAAGTGGAAAATCTGGCACATGCCGCCGGAATTCAACAAGGACAATATCCAGATCAATCAGGTGACGGTGAACCACCACGTCGACGGCAAGGTGTGGAGCAACACCAACGACGGCACCGGCGACATCTACCGGCTCGACGTGAACACCGGCAAATACGAGAAATATCAGCCGCTGAAAATGCTGCCGGGCGGGCCCGCGGCGAACGCGATCTATCAGGTCTCGCCCGATAGCAAGAACAACGCGTGGCTCGGCGAGTTCCGCAACAATTACATCGGGCGCATCGACGCGAAGACGGGCGATGTCGCCTTCTATCCCGTGCCCACGGAAAAATCGCGCAACAGGCGCGGGCGCATGGACGCGAACGACGTCTTCTGGTTCGCCGAATATCGCGGCAACAAGGTGGGCAGCTTCGATACGAAGACGCTTGCCATCAAGGAATGGCCGATGGCCTCGGCTTATTCCGCCCCCTACGATCTCGTGACCGACAAAGCCGGCGAAATCTGGTCGTCGGGCATGGCGACGGACCGGGTGACGCGCGTCAATCCGAAGACCGGCGAGACCACGGAATATCAACTGCCGAAGCCGACCAACGTGCGGCGCGTGGTGGTGGACGACACGGGCGCGAAGCCGGTGTTCTGGGCGGGGTCGAACCACGGGGCCAGCATTGTGAAAGTCGAGCCGCTGGATTGAGAGGCGCCCGGCAGACGCCGCGCGGCGTCTGCGGCGGCTATTAAAGGGAATCTCGCGATGAAATCGACGCAGGGCGCTCCGGGAAGCGCCGCGGAGCGCAACGCGGTTCGCCGCAGCTGACGCGGCCAAGCTGGCCCGGCCCAGCTGGCCAGCTTGCCCGCCGCGCCAAAATAGCGCAGTCTACCTTCGTCATTGCCAATCCGGACCATACCGGACAGCGGGAGAGAGAGATGTCGAAATCCAATCTGCTATCAAGCGTTAGCTCCGCGTTACTCGCGGGCTTCCTGTCCGCCGCTCCGGCAATGGCGCAGCAGGCCGCGTCATTGAGCGGCACCGTCACTTCGCAAAAGGAAGGCGCCATGGAGGGCGTCATCGTCACCGCGAAAAAGGACGGCTCCAACATCAACATCTCCGTCATCAGCGACGACAAGGGGCGTTACGCCTTTCCCGCTGCGAAGGTCGGGCCGGGAAAATATACGATTTCCATCCGCGCGGTGGGCTATGAACTCGATGGTTCGAAGAATGTCGAGGTCGCGGCGGCCACGGCCAGCGACATCAAGCTGAAGCAAACGCGCAACCTCGCCAAGCAGCTCACCAACGCCGAATGGATGATGAGCATTCCCGGCACGGAGGAGGAGAAGATTTCGATGATCAACTGCGTGTCGTGCCACACGCACGAGCGCATCATGAAATCCACCTACGACGCCGACGAGTTCGTGGCGATCCAGGAGCGCATGGCGAGCTACGCGCAGGTGAGCCAGCCGGTGAAGCCGCAGCGGCGCATGGAGCAATCGCGCGCGTCCAATCCAGAACAGCGCTTCCGCAAAATGGCCGAATATCTCGCCTCCATCAACCTCAGCCAGGGCGAGAAATGGAACTACGAGCTGAAGACGCTTCCGCGCGTGACGGGCCGCGGCACGAAGGCCGTCATCACCGAATACGATCTGGGGCGCCCCACCATCGAGCCGCACGACGTGATCGTGCATCAGGGGCAGGTCTATTACACCAACTTCGGCGAACAGTTTCTTGGCAAACTCGATCCGGCCAGCGGCAAGCACACCGAATATCCGATGAAGATTTTCAAGCCGGGTTTCCCGACCGGCAATCTGGATATTGGCCCGGACAAGGAGGGCAATCTGTGGATGGGCATGATGTATCAGGCCTCCATCGCCAAATTCGATCCGAAGACCGAGCAGTTCACCTATTATCCGGTGTCGGCCGAGCGCAACAAGGACGACACGCAGCTCAACATGGTGACGCTCAATCATCACGTCGATGGAAAAATCTGGGTGAACGACGCCGGGCCGCAGAAAATGTTGCGCCTCGATGTCGCCACCGGCAAATACGAAGACCTCGATCCCATCAAAGCGCTGCCAAACGGCGGCAACGGGCGCTCGATCTACGACGTGCGCGCGGATTCAAAGAACAACGTGTACCTCACGGAGTTCCAGACGAATTATCTCATGCGCGTCGACGCGAAGACGCTTGAGGTGAAGACGTATCAGACGCCGACCAACATGTCGCGCAACCGGCGCGGACGCATCGACGAGTTCGACCGGTTCTGGTTCGCCCAATTCCGCGGCAACAAGATCGCCATGTTCGACACCAAGGACGAGTCGTTCAAGGAGTTCGCGGTGCCGACGAAATATTCGACGCCCTACGACGTGACGTGGGACAAGAACGGCGACCTGTGGACCGGCGGCATGACGACGGACCGCGTCATCCGCATCGACCAGAAGACGGGCGCCGCGACGGAATATCCGCTGCCGCGCGACACCAACATGCGCCGCATGTTCGTCGACAATTCCACGACGCCGCCGACCTTCTGGGTGGGTTCGAACCACGGCGCCTCGATCGTCAAGATCGAGCCGATGGATTGAGGGATCGCTCCGCGCAACGCGGGAGAGGACAACGCTGAAAGCCCTTCTCCGGCTTGCGGGAGAAGGGCGACGCGCCTATTTTTTTGGTTTCCCAATCCATCATGAC
>JANYDZ010000379.1 GCA_025363375.1 Hyphomicrobiales bacterium | reverse complement strand
CGGCCTCGGTCAGGGTCGTGGCGTCGGCCATGGTGAAGGGCACGTCAAGAATGCGCGCCAGCGTTTGAGCCAGCAGCGTCTTGCCGGTGCCTGTGGGGCCGATCAGCAGGATGTTGGACTTGGCCAATTCGACGTCGGAATGCTTGGTCGCGTGGTTCAGCCGCTTGTAATGGTTGTGAACGGCCACAGCGAGGACGCGCTTGGCCTGCGGTTGGCCAATCACATAATCATCAAGCACCTTGGCGATTTCGCGCGGCGTGGGAATGCCATCCTTGGTCTTGACCAACGAAGACTTGTTCTCCTCGCGGATAATATCCATGCAAAGCTCGACGCATTCATCGCAGATGAACACAGTCGGCCCCGCGATCAACTTGCGGACCTCGTGCTGGCTCTTACCGCAAAACGAGCAGTAGAGCGTGTTCTTCGAGTCGCCTTCGGCCCTAGCCATTCTATTCTCCGTCAGGCCTGGCCCATGAGAATCAGGGAACCGGCCATTGTTCAGGTTAAATGCGGCGACCTAACAAAAGGTGGACAAGGCCGCCGAATATTCGTCCGAGTGGAAACCGCGAGACCTCGGGCGCAAACAGGCAAACCCATGGCGCAATTGCGAATCCAATCACGCCAGGGCGCGCGGATCAAGCGGTTCGAGTGTATTTTCTGTCATTGCGCTTGCCATCGTCGCGCGTCGGCGACGATGGCCCGGTCGTTTAACGCCTAGCGGGCGGGCGTCGTATCGTCAGGCCGCTTGTCGAGAACCTTGTCGACGAGGCCGAAATTCATCGCCTCTTCCGCCGACATGAAATGGTCGCGGTCGAGGGTTTTCTCGATCGTCTCGTAGTCCTGGCCGGTATGTTTCACGTAGATTTCGTTGAGCCGGCGCTTGATCTTCATAATATCTTCGGCGTGGCGCAGGATATCGGAGGCCTGGCCCTGGAAGCCGCCGGAGGGCTGGTGCACCATGACGCGGGCGTTGGGCAGGCAGAAACGCATGTTCTTTTCGCCGGCGCAGAGCAGCAGCGAGCCCATGGAGGCCGCTTGTCCCGTGCACAAGGTCGTCACCGGGCAGCGAATGAACTGCATCGTGTCATAGATTGACAGACCGGATGAGACAACTCCACCAGGGCTATTGATATAAAAGGAAATTTCCCGCTTGGGATTGTCCGCCTCAAGGAACAGAAGTTGCGCCACCACCAAAGTCGCGGTCTGGTCGTCGACCGGGCCGGCGAGGAAAATGATGCGCTCCTTCAGCAGGCGCGAAAAGATGTCGTAGCGGTAGGAGCCGCGCGACGTCGTCTCCTCGACCGAGGGGATGACGAAGCTGTTGTAGACATCGAGATGGTCGCGCATTGTTTTGGGGTCCTTGGCGAATCAAGGCGGGCGGGAAGCCAGCATTCGAATCGCAACATAGTCACGCTGCGGTCTTTCGAAAAGGGCGCGGCGGGCGGGAATCCACGAGGCAACCCGCGCCGCCGAAAAATCAGGCCTTTTCGTCTTCCTCGTCGGGCTTCATCAGTTCCTCTTTGGGAACCACCTTGTCGGTCACCTTCGTCTGGGCGATCACGTGATCGACGACCTTTTCCTCGAACAGCGGCGCGCGGACGGAAGCGAGCGCCTCGGCGTTCTGCCGATAATAGTCCCAGACCGCCTTTTCCTGGCCGGGGAACTGGCGCACGCGCTCGACGAGAGCCGCGGAAACTTCATCGTCCGTGACCTTCACTTCAGCTTTTTCGCCGACTTCAGCGAGAAGCAACCCCAGACGCACGCGGCGTTCGGCGATCTTGCGGTAATCCGCGCGGGCGGCCTCTTCTGTCGTGTTTTCATCGGCGAAGGACTTGCCGCTGCGCTTCTGCTCGGCCTCGACCTGGCCCCAGATGCCGTTGAACTCCTGCTCGACGAGGCTGGGCGGCAGTTCGAACGCGTAACGCTTGTCGAGCGCGTCCAGCAAGGCGCGCTTCAGTTTTGCGCGCGAGAACTTGGAATATTCTCCCTCGATATTGGCGCGGATCGCCTCTTTCAGCTTGGCTAGATCATCGAGGCCGAAGCCCTTGGCGAATTCATCGTCGATCTTGAGTTCGCCGGGCGCGGCGACGGCCTTGGCGGCGACATCGAAAACGGCTTCCTTGCCGGCAAGGTCGGCGGAGCCGTAATCCGCGGGGAAAGTGACCGTCACAAGGCGCGTTTCGCCCGATATGATCCCGACGAGCTGGGGTTCAAAGCCCGGAATGAATGTGCTGGAGCCCAGCACAAGATCGGTATCCTTGCCCTCGCCGCCCGAAAAGGCGACTCCGCCGATGCGGCCAAGAAAATCGATCGTCACCTTGTCGCCATCGACGGCGGCTGCGCCCTCTTCACGCGGCGTGAAGGCGCGGTTGCGTTCGGCCATCTTAAGCACGGCTTCATCGACTTCCGCATCGGAGACCTGGGCCACCTGGCGTTCAAGCTCGACGTCGTCGAATTTGCCCACGTCGAATTTCGGCAGGACTTCGAGGTTGACCGTGTAGGCAAGGTCGCCCTCGGCGGCGAGCGCGCGCTCGACTTCAGCCTTGTCCTCGGGGAACGCGATCTTCGGCTCGCCGGCGAGGCGGAACGAATTGTCCTCGATAATCTTGCGGTTGACTTCGTTGACGGCGTTCTGGACGACATCGGCCATCACCGATTTGCCATACAGCTTCTTCAGGTGCGCCATCGGCACTTTTCCGGGACGGAAGCCGTTGATGCGCGCCTTGGCCTTCATCTCGGTCAGTTGACCATCGAGCCGTGACGCGAGATCGCCGGCGGGCATCACCACCTTGTAAGCGCGCTTGAGGCCCTCGGAGAGGGTTTCGGTCACCTGCATCGTCACAACCTTTTCACATGGCGAGGACCGGGCAATGCCCGCATCCCGCTGAAGAATCCGTCCAGACCGTGAGGCGCCCCAGACAACTGGTGCGGGCGGAGGGACTCGAACCCCCACGCCTTTCAGCGGTGGAACCTAAATCCACTGCGTCTACCAGTTCCGCCACGCCCGCAAACCCGCGCGCGGGTCGTGCGACCCGGCGCCAGTCAGGTCCGTCTCACCGCTGGGTGGGGCTCTATAGCAACCGTATGAGGGGGTGGGAAGGGGGAAGGTGGCGCTGCGGCCCCTATGAAGGGGCGCTCGAACCCGATACATTGGTTGCGAACCCTTCGACCGCCCGGCCATCGTGAGGCCCGGCGGTACAAGAAGAGGCGATACATGACCGCAAGGGAGAGAACGATGCGAACCAAAATCCTGCCGCTCGCCATGACCGCGTGTTTTGCGACGGCGCTGGGTTTCCCGGGCCATTCCGCGGCATGGGCGCAAAGCGCCGCGGCGCTTTCGGGGCAAGTGACCTCGCAGGAGGAAGGCGCCATGGAAGGCGTGCTGGTCAGCGCCAAGAAGGCGGGGTCCACCATCACCATCACCGTCGTCACCGACGACAAGGGCCATTATTCTTTCCCGGCCGCAAAACTTGGCGCCGGCAAATATGCGATCGCGATCCGCGCGATCGGCTACGATCTCGATGGTCCCAAATCGGTCGATCTTGCCGCCGACAAACCCGCGAGCGCCGACATCAAGCTCGCCAAAACCAGGAACGTCGCGCGACAGATGAGCAACGGCGAATGGATCGCCAGCATGCCGGGCACCGATCAGCAGAAGCAATCGATGCTCAATTGCGTCAGCTGCCACACGCTGGAGCGCATCGTGAAATCCTCCTACGACAAGGAAGGCTTTCAGACGCAAATTCTGCCGCGCATGGGCGGCTACGCCAACCAGAGCATTCCCCTGCATCCACAGCGGCGCGTCGCGACGCGGCTGCTGGAGGAACGCGGCGACGTGCTGGCGGCCGCGCGCGAACGGCAGGCGGAATTCCTCGCCAGCATCAATCTGAGCGAAAGCGCCGCCTGGGAGTACAAGCTGAAAACCCTGCCGCGCCCCAAAGGCCAGGCGACGAAAGTCGTCATCACCGAATACGACCTGCCGCGCCCGACCGCCGAGCCGCATGACGTGATCGTAGGCATCGACGGCAACGCCTATTACTCCAATTTCGGCGAACAGACGTTCGGCATGATCGATCCGAAAACCGGCGCCCACACCGAATATCAGGTGCCCGAACTCAAGAAGGGCTGGCCGACCGGCATGCTTGGATTGCGCGCCGACAAGCAAGGCGACATGTGGCTTGGCATGATGTACCAGGGCGCCATCGCCAAGTTCGACATGAAGGACAAGAAGTTCACGACATGGAGCATGCCGGCGGAAATGCAGAAGGACCAGACCCAGGTCAACATGGTGCGCGCCGAACAGGCGCACCTCGACGGCAAGGTCTGGTCGCAGAACAACGGTTTTGCCGCCATCCACCGGCTCGACGTGAAGACCGGAAATATCGAATCGCTTGAGCCCTTCAAGGCGGCGGGCGTCGGCGAGACCCACAACATCTACGACATCATTCCCGATTCCCAGAACAACGCCTGGTTCACCGACATCGCCGCCGAATTCATCGGCAAGGTCGACAAGGACACGATGAAGGTCTCCCTGTTCCAGATGCCGAAAAAAACCTCGGGGCCGCGGCGCGGCATGATGGACGCGCAGGACCGCATCTGGTTCGGCGAATACCGCGGCAACCGCATCGGCATGTTCGACACCAAGACCGCGCAGTTCAAAGAGTGGGACCTGCCGACCCCCTGGACGAACGCCTACGATGTCGCACTCGACAAGAACGGCCACGCCTGGACCGGCTCCATGATCAACGACCGCGTGGTGCGGCTCAACACCACGACCGGCGCGTTCACCGAATACCTGTTGCCGAAGACCACCAACATCCGGCGCGTCTTCGTCGACAACAACACGACGCCGCCGACGTTCTGGGTCGGCAGCAACCATGGCGCGAATATTATCAAGTTGGAGACGCTGGACTAACATTGTTGCAGCGGCTGGGCGCGGTCTTGCGTGGCTGGGGCGACACGCCGCCGTCTTCTGCAATTTGCCGCCCACGCCGCTTTGCTTTGCGTTTTGCCGATAGCAGGCCGTGCCGCCGCGCAATCGAATTCTCATGCAAAAAAATGCAAAGCGTCAAATCCGGACTCCCGACAATCCTGACCCCCTACTTGCCCGATCAACCGCGACTGCGATATGTCGTAGCATCGTCTGTTGCGCCGCCGGCGTCGGAAGGCTCGCGCGCAATGGCGCCCACGAAAATCAAGGAGGAGACATCCATGGAACACGAACGCAAGAAAATCCCGGCTGAAGCGGTGGAACTTTACACGCGTTTTATTCATGGCGAGGTCAGTCGCCGCGCCTTTCTCGACGGGGTGAAGAAATTCGCCGTCGTCGGCCTTTCCGCCGGAGCGATCGTCGAGGCGTTGACGCCGAACTATGCGTTGGGCCAGCAGGTTCGCAAGGACGACGAGCGTATCAAGGCGAGTTACGAAACCTTGCCCTCGCCCGATGGCAACGGCTACATCCGCGGCTATCTCGTGCGTCCCTTCAGCGCGGATTCGCGCACCGAAACGCCCGCGAAACTGCCCGGAATTATCGTCATCCACGAGAATCGCGGCCTCAACCCGCACACGGAAGACGTGGCGCGGCGCTTCGCGCTTGAAAACTTCATGGCCTTCGCGCCGGACACGCTGACGTCGGTCGGCGGCTATCCCGGCGACGATTACAAGGGCGGCAAGCTGTTCGAAAAGATCGACCCCGCCAAAATGACCCAGGATCTCGTCGCCGCCGCGCGGTGGCTGAAAGCGCGTCCGGACTGCTCCGGCAAAATCGGCGCGACGGGTTTCTGCTTTGGCGGCAGCATGGCCAATACCCTGTCGGTTCTGCTCGGACCGGACCTGGGCGCGGCCGCCCCCTACTACGGCGGCGCGCCGCAGCCCGCCGACGTGGCGAAAATCAAGGCCGCCATCCTCATCCACCATGGCGGGCTCGACAAGCGGCTGTCGGAGGCCTACCCCGCCCAGGAGGCGGAGCTCAAGAAGAACAACATCCGCTACGAAGGCCATGTCTATCCCGATTCCGTGCATGGGTTCTTCAACGACGCCACGCCCGAGCGCTTCAACAAGGTCACGGCCGGGCAGTCCTGGACGCGCACCCTCGAGTGGTTCAACCAATATGTGCGCGCGGCCTGAGCCGGCGCGCCATCTCCCGCCGCGGACGACGTTTCCACACACACGTGTGGACGCGTCGCTGCGGCGTGTTCGATGTCGTTCGGCGGCATAGTCGAAGCGACAAACGAGCTTGCGGCTCCCCGCCAGGCGCCATACCTCTTTGCCAAGGGAGATGAATCCATGAAGCTGTTGACCGCCGCCATCGGCCTTGCCGTTCTCACAGGCGCCGCCGGCGCCCAGGCCCAAAGCAACCCGCGTTACATCCAGTTCCAACCTTCCGCCACCAAGGGCGCGCTCTACACGCCCGACAGCGGACCAGCGCCCACGACGGCCTTTCTCACCATTCACCGCACCTCCAATTTCATGAACATGATCGGCACGCGC
>JANYDZ010000247.1 GCA_025363375.1 Hyphomicrobiales bacterium | reverse complement strand
GCCGTGGTCGGCGGCAACCAGCCGGCGCGCGGCGACCGCGAATGCGTGCGCGAGGGATACGACGCCTACGGCAACGTCGTCTGCACGCGCTACGTCGTGCGGCGCTGAACCCCGATGCTTTCAACGAAGCCCGGCCCGCCTGCGCGCGCCGGGTTTTATTTGCCGCCGGCGCGCGTAAGGCTCCGGCGGCATGAAAGATGAACCCGATTCGCCTCTCGTTGCGCGCCTCTGTCCCTCGCCCAACCACGGCGAGCGCAAGGCCGGACGCGCCATTGACAGCGTCATCCTCCACTATACCGGCATGCCCACGGGCGCCCTGGCCCTGCAACGCCTGTGCGAGCAGGCCTCGCAGGTCTCCTGCCATTACTTTGTCGAGGAGGATGGAGCCATTCTGCAGCTCGTCCCGGAGGAGCGCCGCGCCTGGCACGCGGGTGTCTCCAGTTGGAAGGGCGAGAGCGACCTCAATTCCAGTTCCATCGGCATCGAGATCGTCAATCCCGGCCACGACGGCGGCCTGCCTGATTTTCCCCGCGCGCAAATCGACGCGGTGACCGCCCTCTGCCGCGACATCGCGGCGCGCCATTCCATCAAGCCCGAACGCATCCTCGCCCATTCCGACGTCGCGCCGGGGCGCAAGATCGATCCGGGCGAAAAGTTTCCATGGGACTATTTGTTCGAACATGGGGTCGGACATTGGACGCCGCCCGCGCCGATGACCGGGGGCGCAATTCTTGCGCCCGGCGACGCCGGCCCGCGTGTCGCCGGCCTGCGCGAAAGCCTCGCTCGATACGGCTATGGCCTTGAGCCCGGCGACACCTACGACGCGGCGACGCGAGACGTCGTCGGCGCGTTCCAGACGCATTTCCGCCCGGCGCGGGTTGACGGGATCGCGGACATCTCGACGCGCGAAACTTTGCGGCGACTTCTCGCGGCGCTGGCCTAGGGCGAGCCCGCGCGTCTATTCCGCCGCCCGCATCGTCGAGGCGGCGGGCGCCGGCAAATTGAAAATCCGCCGGACATTGTCGACGAACAGCTTCTGCTTGTCCGCCGCCGACAGCGGAATTTCCGCGATCAGCCGCAGCGCCTCCGCCGGCTCCCAGCACGGATAATCCGAGCCATACATGACATTGTCGACGCCGTAATATTCAATGGCGAATTTCATCCCCGCCGAATGCGGGGACACCGTGTCGGTATACATGCGCTTCATGTATTCGCTCACCGGGCGCGGCAAGTTGGCGGCCTTGGTGTTCTTGTCCATGCGGCCCGACTGATAGGGCAACGCGCCGCCCGTGTGGGACATGACGATTTTCAAGTCGGGGCAATGTTCCATCAGGCCCGAAAGGATCAGCCGCGCGGCGCCGACGCTTACTTCTATGGCGCGGCCCAGACTGAAGTGCAGCGTGTCGTTGTAGCCTTCCAGAATATCGGCGAAGACCGCGTCGGTCGGATGCAGGAAAAGAGGAACGCCCAGCTCTTCGGCGCGCTTGTAGAACGGCCACAGGCGTTCGTGATCGATGCGCGGATCAATTCCGACGCTGCCCGGCAGATTTGCGCCGCGCAGGCCGAGCTTGTTGATGGCGTGATCGAGCACTTCGATGGCGATCTTCGTGTCCTTCAGCGGCACCGCGGCGGTGCCCCAGAAGCGGCCCGGAAATTTCTTTTGCGCCGCCGCCATCTCCTCGTTCCACAGCATCGCCGCGTCGCGGCCCGCTTGCGGCTCAAGCTCGGAAAAATACACCGACAGTGGACCGATGGTGCAGACCACGTCCACGTCGTGGCCGAGCCCGTCCATATGCGCCAGCATCGTCTGAAGGTCGGCCCAGGCCGGATGGTTGTTGCGGATATTCACGCAATAACCCTCGCGGATCATCCAGATATAACCGCCTTTGCCGTCGCGCTCGGCGCGCGGAAAACCCTTGGCCTTGCAGGCCGATTCCAGCACGGAGCGCGGCCGCCAGTGAAAATGTGAATCGATGATGTGCATGGCGGCGCTCCTTCCAGGTCTCTGGTCTCGAATGCTTCCGAATCTATTCGAATCTGGCCATCGCCTCGGCCTTTTCAACAATCGCCGGAGAATAATCGAATGATTTGATTATCAAGTCCTGAAGCTCTTGCCCACCCAGCGGGTCGAGGCTGAGTTGAAGGGCCCCGACCTCGGCCAGCAGATCGGGGTCCCGCAAGGAGGCGGCGAAAGCCGCGCGCAATTCGCGCACTCGCTCGCCCGGCGCTTCGGGCGGCGCGACGAAAGAACGGCCGATCTTCTCCGACAGGGAGAAAATTTCGAGAATCTGGCGCTGCTCGTCGTTCCGCGCCATGTCGATGACGCGCGGCGTGTCGGCGAGGTCCGGCGCCCGGTCGATGCCCGTTTGCAGCAACACGCCGATTTTGCCCTCGCGCAGCCAGTCGGCGCGGGCGACGCGCAACACCGTCCAGGGAATCGCCAGCGCGTCGACCTCGCCGCGCTCCATGGCGAGACTCGCTTCGGAGGTGCCCTTGTGGCCGAGAATAAATTTCAACTTGAGGCCGGTCAACCGCTTCAGAACGGTCCATCGCATCTGCGAGGACAGGCCG
>JANYDZ010000246.1 GCA_025363375.1 Hyphomicrobiales bacterium | reverse complement strand
GCTGACGGCGGCGCCGCTTGCGTTGCGGGACTCCATCGTGGTCGGCGCCTCTGGTGGAGATTTGGGCGTCCGCGACTGGATCGCCGGCCTTGATCCGGCGACAGGCGACATCAAGTGGAAAACCTATTCGATCCCTGCGCCCGGCGAACCGGGGAGCGAAACCTGGAAAGACAAGACCAACAATTGGCAAACCGGCGGCGGCGCATTCTACGTCACGGGATCGTTCGATCCGCAATCCAATCTCATGTACTGGGGCTCTGGCAATCCTGTGCCGCGCTACGATTCATCCTATCGCCCCGGCGACAATCTTTTCACCAACAGCGCGACCTCCTGGGATCCCGACACCGGCAAGCTGAACTGGTATTTTCAATATCTGCCCGGCGACGGCTGGGACTATGACGAGATCGGCACGCACATCGTCATCGACGCCGAAGTGAACGGTCAGAAGCGCAACTTCCTCGCCCATTCCTCGCGCAACGGGCACGTCTATACGATGGACCGAAACAACGGGCAGATGCACATCGCCAAGCCCTACACGAACGTCAACTGGACCAAAGGCATCGACCAGAAGACGGGCAAGCCCGTCGATTACACGCCCGGCGCGGATCGCCAGATGTACGCGGGAACCGCCACCGCGACGCTGGAGAAGAACAACGCGAGGCAATGTCCCTCGCTCAGCGGCGGCAATAATTTCTGGCCTTCGTCCTACTCGCCGAAAACCAGGCTGCTCTACATACCCGCGACTTCCGGCTGCAATGAAATCCGCATCGACCCCAAAATGTCGAACGCGCAGAACACCTGGAAAGGCGGCGGCTGGACGCAGACCGAACGTTTTGAAAGCGATCTCGTCGCCTTCGATCCGCTCACCGGCGAGATCAAAAAATCCGCGCACTTCCCCTATCCCGACCATTCCGGCGCCCTGACGACGGCGGGCGGCCTCGTCTTCACCGGCTATTCCGACGGCACGTTCGCCGCCTATGACGACGAGACGCTGGACATCAAATGGAAGATCAACATGGGCGCGGGATTCACCTCGCCGCCGATGACCTTCTTTGCCGGCGACCGGCAATACGTGGCGATCGCGACGGGATTGTCGCGCAGCGCGCGCGGCATGCTGGGCAAGACGCCAGAGGTCTCGGAGATGCGCAATTCGACGGTGCTTTACGTGTTCTCGATTGATTGAGGCGGGGCGGGGTCAGGCGGGGAAGCGCTTCTCCGCCAGTTCCGGCACAGCCTTGATCAACCCGCCCAAATTCCCGGACGTCAGCAACAACACCGCGTCGTCCGCGCGCAGAACCCCGCCGATTTCCGCGACGCCTTCGCCGCGCGAGCGCACGGGAACGGCGTCGACGCCCGCGCCGCGCAACCGGTTCATGATATCGTCGAGCGTCACCTGCTCGTGCGTGTTCGCGCCCTGCGCAGCGGGCTCGTAAACAAACACTTTTTCACAGCCGGCAAAAACGTCGTCGTACCAGTGCAACGTCGCGCGGTTGCGCCATGAGAATGTGTGGGGCTCGAACACCGCGATCAGGCGGCGCGCGGGAAAATGTTGCTTCATCGCGGCGATGGCGCTGCGGGCCTTGTCGTAGGACGAGCCGAAACCCTCGAATATCGGCACGGAAGTCTTCTCGGATTTTCTGTCGAGACGACGAACAATGCCGCGAAAGCTCGCCATGGCCGCGGCATAGTCCGCCGCGCTCACAAGACCGCGCGTCAGCACAAAAGCGCCGATGCCCACCATGTTCTCGATGTTGTGCAAGCCGAGTTGCCCCGTCTCGACGCGCGTCACGTTTCCGCCGGCGCGCGTCAGCGTAAACCGCGTGCGCTCGCCCCAGACGATGTCGCTCGCTTGCCACTCGCCTTTTGCGACGCCGTAGGTGACGATGGGCCGGTTCTGCGCGGCGAGAAAATCGGCGCTGAGTTCGCCGCCGGTGGACGCCACAACGACGCCGTCGTGCGGAACCATCGCAATCAACCGATGAAACGGCGCGAGATATTCAGGCACGGTGGGAAACACATTCACATGATCGTGCGCCAGCGGCGTCAACAACACATGCGCGGGATGATAGTGCAGAAACTTCGAGCTGTTGTCGGTGTTGGAAGAGGGATATTCGTCGCCTTCCAGCAGAAACTCCGCGCCGCCTCCGATATGCGCGGCGGACGGCGGCGACAAGGGCGCGGCGCCGATCATCCAGGAGGGATCAAGGCCGCCGCAGGTCAGGCAATGCGCCAGCATCGACACGCTTGTGGTCTTGCCGAAGGAGCCGGCCATGACGATCGCCTGTTTGTCCAGCGAGAGCAGGCCGAGCACGTCGGCAAACGACAATATTTGCGCCGCGCCGCTTTTGGCGCGCGCAAAAGCCTCCGCGACCTCGGCGTTGGTCTCCGGCACCAGTTTGGCGTTCTTGCCAATGACGACGAGATCGACGCCGTCGGGAATATTCGCCGGCGCGTAGGGCGTGCGGAAATCAAGCTTTTCCGCCTCCAGCACCTCGGAAATCGGGGGATAGACCGCCTCGTCCGACCCGCTCACCGCAAGCCCGGCGTCGCGCAACAGGATCGCCGTGGCGCTCATGCCTACGCCGGCGATGCCGATGAAATGCGCTTTTCGAAAGGGAAAGGAAGTCATCTGGTCCTCGGCGGCCCGGCGCGAATCAGATGCGCGGTCGGTCCACAATAACCGAGCCCCCGCCCCGGCTCATCCCGGCGGGATCGAATATGTGCCGGTGGCGTGGGCGACAGGTTCCTCGACGCCTGGCGCATGCAGGAAGACCTCGCCGACAGCCAGCCGCTTGCCAAGCTTCAGCAGCTTGCAATCGCAGATCAGATCGCCGGCGGGCGGCCTCGACAGGAAGTTGATGTTGAGGTTCGTCGTCACGGCCAGCGCCACCGGGCCAATCTGCGCGAGGATCGCGACATAAAGCGTGACATCGGCGAGCGCGAACATCGAGGGGCCGGAAATCGTGCCGCCCGGCCGCAGGCTGGCTTCGTTGAACAGCAGCCGCATGCGCGCCGACATGGGCCCCACGTCTTCCAGCACAAAACGCCTGCCAATGGCGATTTGCGGAAACTCCCGCTTGAGGAAGTCTTCAACTTCGTCGCGGGACAAGCTGTGCGGAAATCTGGCGGACATAGCGGACTCGCGGAAGACATCGGTTCCGGGCTTGAAGCACAGTCGCCAGGGCGCCGCAACGCCGCGCGGTTTGCAAGCCACAGGCGCTTGCAAATCCGGCGTGCTATCCACCGCCTTCCGTCTCGACAACCCAGCGCATGAAGGCCGGCGTGTCCAGCATCGCCTCGACCGCATCGATCGTTTCGGGCGGCATCGCGCTCGTGGAAAGCGCCATCGCGACAAACGCGTTGCAGTTGCGTCCGCCGGCGAAAACCATCACGCGGCGGGGGCGCGGCTCTTTGGTGACGTAAAGGCGTTTGCGCCCGTAAATGCCCGAAATCTTCACCGGATCGCCGTTGGCGAGTGGCTCAAAATTGCGATTGACGAGATCGACGTCGCTGACGCGATCGACCTCTTCATCGTCGCTGACGCCCTTGCCGCAATCGCAAAAGCCCACTTTGACGCGGGCAGCCAGGCTGACATCGACGCCGCAATCGGCCGCTTTGCAGGAAAAGGCCCGGCCATTGGGCCAGGCGTCGCGCAGGAAGGGCCAATCGATTTCGCGCCAGGCGGCGGCGTCAACGGCGCGGACGGGCGTTGTCGCGACGCAAAAGAGAGCGGCGAAAATCCCGGCAAGCGACTTTAAACGTCCCATCGCAACGCCTTCACTCGTTTCAACCCCAAGGCGCCGCGGACAATCGGCGGCGCCCCCGGGCTCCCCCCTCCCCCTGCAAAACACGGAAGGGAGACTGCAAGATTTGTCCGCATCGTCTAAGCGTAGGCCTTCATCACATGCCGCGCAATCACGGTGCGCATGACCTCGCTCGCGCCTTCGGTGATGCGGTAGGAGCGTTGCTGGCGCCACATGCGCTCGATCGGCAGATCGGTCGTCAGCGCGATGCCGCCGTGAATCTGCATGCAGCGGTCGATCGCCCTGAACGCCATTTCGTCGGCGAAATATTTGCAATGATAGGCTTCCGTGCGCGCCTCGTGGCCGTCGTCGATCATCGAGGCGGCGCGGCGCACCAGCAGGGTCGCGACATCAAGATCCATCCAGATATCGGCAAGCTGCCACTGAATGCCCTGGCGTTCGGCCAGCGGCTTGCCAAAGGTCGAGCGCTGATGCGCGTATTGCACGCCCATTTCGAGCGAGCGTTCGGCGACGCCCAAAGCGCGCGATCCGTGTTTGACACGGCCGGCTCCCAGCCATTTCTGCGCGAGGCCAAAGCCCTTGCCCTCCTCGCCCACGAGATGGCTGACGGGCACGCGCACATTGTCGAGCACGATTTCCCAGGGACGGTCGCCCATCATCGTCTCGTATTGGGCGCCCAGCTTTACGCCGGGCGTGTCCATATCCACGATAAAGCAGGAAATGCCGCCGCGCGAACCCTTGGCCCGATCGGTCGCCGCCATCAGCTGCATATATTCGGATTTTCCCGCGCCGGTGATGAAACGTTTGACGCCGTTGATGACGTAATGATCGCCCTGACGCACCGCCGTCGTGCGCATTCCCCCGGGGTCGGAGCCGGCGTCTGGCTCGGTCTGCGCAAAGCAGGCGCGTTTTTCGCCGCGCAAGGTCGGCATGAGGTATTTTTCGCGCATTTCCCCCTTCAGCTGAAAGAGAATGTGCCGCACCGAAGGGCCGGTGATGCCGTCGTCGCGCGCCGGCAACGCGATCGTGCGCCCGAGTTCCTGCCACACGATGGACTTCGCCAGCAGCGACAGGCCGGGCCCGCCGTGCTCCTCCGGCACATCCATCATCCACAGGCCCAGCTGTTTCATGCCGTTTTGAAATTTCTCGCGCCATTTTGGCTTCAACTCCATCCCCTCGAGCGTCTCGCGCTCATAGGGGATCATCTCGGCATTGACGTAGCGGCGCAGATTGTCCTGCAACATCCGCAATTCCTCGGGCAGCACGAAACTCATGGACATCTTGGGGTTCCCCGATTGCTGATTGTTATTCGGCCGCGACGCTTTTCAGCCCTGCGGAGGCCGGCAGTTCAAAGCCTCTGTACTCGCGCTCGCTCAGCAGCTTGATCGCCGGCAGCACTTCCTTCGCAAACAGACGAATGTTCTTCTCGGACAGGTTGGCCGGCATGGAGCCGAACATCAACATGCACATGAACTCGGTAAAGCCCATGCGATTGTGCATCTCCGCAATCTTCTTTCGCACGGTGTCGGGCGAACCGCAGACGATGATGCCGCGTTCGATCAGAAGTTCAATCGTGACGTTGCCGCGATTGCCCTTCTTCGCCGCGAGAATAGCCTGCAACGATTCCGGCGAGACGTAGCCCGGCGGAAAGAACATCAATTCCGACGCCTTGGGCAACAGCACGTTGAACATCATTTCAATGTGCGGACGCGCCTCGTCGACGGCCTGCCGGTCGGTCTCGCCGACATAAACCGGCGCGCACCAGGCGATCCTGTCCGAGTTCGCCTCGTAGCCGTATTTGCGCTGCGCGGTCTCGCGGTACATGTCGAGATAGCGCGCCACGGTCTCGGCGGGACTGTAGGTTTGCACATACACAAATTTGCGGTCGGGATGCGCCGCCCATTCGATGGTCTCCCGACTGCCCTGCGAGGGACACCAGATCGGCGGATGCGGCTGCTGGAACGGGCGCGGCCACAGGTTCACATATTCCATGTGATAATGCTTGCCCTCAAAGGCGAAGGGCCCGGGCTGGGTCCAGGCTTTCACCACGAGGTCAGCGGCCTCCTGATGGCGTTCCAGCGAGTGAACCGGGTTCGCCCCGAACGAAAAATATTCAGAGCCGACGCCGCGCACGAATCCGCTGATCAGCCGCCCGCCGGTGATGACATCGATCATCGCGTGTTCTTCGGCCAGCGTCAGCGGATTTTCGCGCAGACAAAAGGCGTTGCCGAGTATGGCGATGCGCCCCTTGGTGCGCCGCGCCAGCGCGGAGGCCGTCACCACGGGCGAAGGCATCAGACCATAGGCGGTCTGGTGATGCTCGTTGACGCAGACGCCGTCAAACCCGAGCTGATCCGCCAGTTCCAGTTCGTCGAGATAACGGTTGTAAAGGCGATGGCCGACACTGGGGTCGAAATAGCTGTTCGGCAGCACCACCCAGGCGCTCGAATATTGATCCTTCGCGGCGGGATCGAGCTCCGCGTAGGGCATCAGATGGAAGCTCATGACTTTCATGGCGGGGGAATCTCGGGTGTTGGCGCGCGATGGTGGTTTGGCCGGAACATGAACGGGATTGCGGCGGGGCGCAAGAATGGGGGGCTATTTCATGAAAGGGGCCACGAGGCCGCCGCTGCCGGCGACAAACCCGCCGTCTGTGCCCGTCAGCAGCGCGCCGCCGCTTTTCTCTTCATCCGGGGTTCCGGTAGCGCAAACTTTCCCTGCCCGCTCCACGGCCATGCCATACCCGGAAAAGCCCCTTCCCGTCATTCCGCCGCCGGGTCCAGCACAATCTTCCCCATGCCCTGATCCCCCTCCATCAGCCGATGCGCCTCAGCTGCCCTCGACAGCGGCAGCACATGGGCGATGCGGACCTTGATCTTGC
>JANYDZ010000230.1 GCA_025363375.1 Hyphomicrobiales bacterium | reverse complement strand
GCAGTTCCGCCAGAAATTCGCGCATGCCGGAAACCAGCATTTCCCGGCACAGGATGATAATGGCCGCCCACATCGACCAGCCCGTAATCTGGCCGTCGGCGACCAGCATGAGCAGGCAGGCCGCCACCAGCAGCTTGTCGGCGATAGGGTCGAGCATGCGGCCCAGCGTCGATTGCTGCGACCAGATACGCGCGAGGTAACCGTCGAAAAAATCAGTGACCGCGGCGACCGCGAAGACGCCTAAAGCAGCCCAGCGGAACCAGAATTCCTCCGGCCAGAACAACAGGCCGGCGACGACCGGCACGGCCGCGACCCGCCCGTAGGTCAGGATATTCGGCAGGCTCCAGCGCCGCCCGACCGTCCGAGTTGAGGTCATAGCCATGATCGGAAAGAACAGATTTGCGAGGCGAAGGTCAAGGGCGCGCGCGCCGTAAAGGCGAATCGCGGCGTGATTTCCAGTGGGCGCAGCGTTAATGCTTCAGCCGGTGCGGCACATCGTCGGGCGGCGTGCAGTCAAAGGCGATGGTCGTCAGACAGGTCATGGTGAACTGGCCGACGGTGGCGACGAGGCTGACGAGTTCGTTTTCGTTGAAGAGTTTGCCGGCGAGGGCATAAGATCCCTCGCTCAGCTTGTGGCTCCGCAGCAGCTCGAGGGCCACCTCGTAGGCCATCTTTTCGCGGGGATCGGCGAGTGTCGGGGTCCCGCCTGAATTGATCGCGTCGATGATCTCCTGCGCGATCCCCATGCCGAGCGCGGCGCGGGTCTGGACGGACCACGGATATTCAGCGCCCCAGAAGCGGATAACAGCCATAATCGCGATTTGGCGTTCACGTTTGGCAAGGCCGCTCTGCCCCAGCAAATTGCTGACGTCCTGCAGGAGACGCATCAGCCTGGGAAAGCGGATGTAGGCCCAATACGGGCCGCCCAGAGGTCCGCCTTCGGCTTTGACGTCGTCAAAGACCTTGCCCTGTTCGGCGTTCAAATCTTCGCGCTTGAGGATGGCAATGCGTGTCATGGTCGTCTCCCGAGCTGTCTCAACTTCGCTGTCGCGGCTAATCGGCGAGTTTTGTCCCCGATGCTTGCACGACCGCCGCCCATTTGGCCGCTTCCGTTGCGATATAGGCGGTGAATTCTTCCGGACGGTTGCCGACGAGCACTGCGCCGGCGCCGGAAAGAGCTTTTTGCACTTCCGGAGACTTCATTACGCCGGTCACCACCGCGTGTATTCTTGCCAGCACAGGCGCGGGGGTGGCCGCCGGAGCTACGAGACCATACCAGTTCTCCGCCTCGAAATCCTTCAGGCCCTGTTCGGCGAGCGTTGGCACATCGGGGATTTGCGCGACGCGCCTGGAGCTGCCTACGCCCAGCGCCCGCAACAGCCCCGCCTGCACATGCGGCAGCGGGATTTGCATGTCCGAGAACATCATCTGCGTGCGCGCCGGCAGCAGATCGTTGATGGCCGGCGCCGCGCCGCTGTAGGGTACATGCACAATGTCGAGGCCCGCCGCGGTGCGGAACAATTCGGCGGCCAGATGCGACATGCTGCCGGGACCCGTCGAGCCGTAATTGAGCTTGCCCGGCTGGGATTTGGCCAGCGCGATGAATTCGGCGAGCGTCTTTGCCGGCACGCTCGCGGGGATGATCAGGAGTTCGGGCACTTTTGCGACGAGGGTGATCGGCTTGAGATCCTGCGTTGAACGATAGGGCATGCGCTGCAGGCTCGGCGCGATCGCCAGCGCGCCGGCGCTGGTGAGGGCGAGGGTGTGGCCGTCAGGCGCGGATTTGGCCGCGACATCGGTGCCGGTAACGCCGCCCGCGCCGCCGCGGTTGTCGATGACGACGGATTGGCCGATCTGTTCAGCCATGGCGTTGGCGATGACGCGCGCGATGAGGTCGGTTGGACCCCCCGCCGGGAAAGGCACAATGAGTTTCACTGTGCGTTCCGGCCAGTTCTGCGCGCAGGCGGGTGCGGCGAAGGCAAACGCAAGCAACGTTAATAAACCGCGGAGCTGCATGCTGGTTTCCAAATTCAGAATTGGTCTTCGAATGGAAAGTTACGCCCGCGCCGTCATCCGCGACTGTTCTTTTTCGAGCGACGTGATGAACTCCAGCAATACGGGATGGCCTTCTTTGGTTTTCTGGATGCCGCGCTTGATGGCCGCCGCGATTTCGCCGGGTTCGGTGACGCGCTCGGCGTAACATCCAAGCGCCCGCGCAAAGTCCGCGTAATTGCCGGAAATATCCGTGGCCCGGTAGTCGCGCGTCGATACCGGCATGATGTCGAGTTCGCAAGCCATGGAATAATTGTTGAAGAGGATCGACAGGATGGGAATGCGGTAGCGCGCCGCTGTTTCGAAATCCATGCCGGTAAAGCCGATGGCCGCGTCGCCCCAGACGTTTACGCAGAGCTTTTCCGGATGCGCCAGTTTCGCGCCCATGGCGAGGCCGAGGCCATAGCCCAGTTGCGTCGTCTTGCCCCAGCCGATGTAGGAGAGCGGGGTCGTCGAGACCCAGAAGGGCGAGAGCTGATCGCGTGGCGATCCCGCGTCGTGGGTGATGACGACATTGTCGATGTCGACGGCGCGGTGCAATTCAGCGATGACGCGGTAGGGCGTCATGGGCTTTTCAGCCGAGTCCAGCTTGTGGCGCCATTGCGCCAACCAGGGGTCGCGCACGGCCGCGATTTCAACCGCTTTCGCGCCGACATCGCGTGAGGTTTTGACGCGGTCGCGCAGATCTTCCAGCAGCGCGTCAAGGGTCAGCGCGGCGTCGCCGACGAGGCCGACGACAGCTTCGATGTCCTTGTTGAGATGTTTGGGGTCGAGAGTCGCGTGGATGATCTTCTTGCCTTTCGGCATGGTCACGCCGAACGCGGTCTCGCCAAACGAGCAGCCGACGCCGAAAATCACGTCGGCCGCGTCGAGGAAATGACGCACGGCGCGCGGCATGGCGGCGCCGCCGCTGCCAAGCGCCAGAGGATGATTTTCGGGGAAAGACGATTTGCCTTCCAGCGACGTGCAGACCGGCGCCGCCAGCAATTCGGCGAGCGCGCGCAGTTGCGGCCAGGCTTTGGCGTAATGCACGCCATGTCCCGCGTAGATCACGAGGCGTTTTGCGCCGGCGAGCATCTCCGCGGCTTCCCTCACCGCAAGCGGATCGGGCCCATAGCGTGTTGCGACGACGGGTTTGTAATCGAAATTCTCCGGCGCGTCCTCGCCCCAGACGTCGCGCGGCACTTCCACAACGCAGGGTCCGCCGCGGCCATTTCGCAATTGCGTGAAAGCCCGCCGAAACACGTTGGACACGTCGGCGCCCGACGTCAGTTGCTCGACGGATTTTGTGAAGGTGCCCATGGATTTCGGCGACGAGAAATTCGGATCGACATGGGCGAGCTTGCGGTCGTAACCGCCGGGGATCAGCAGCATGGGCACGGATTCGCTGTAAGCCTGCGCGATGGCGCCGAGCGTGTTTTCCACGCCCGGACCGTGTTGCATGACGAAGACGCCGGGCTTCTTGCCGGAGCTCATGCGCGACATCGCGTCGGCCATGTGGACGCCGGTGCGTTCTTGCCGCACGACGATGGGCTTGATCTTCGCCGCCGCCGCCGTTTCGAACATGCGGTTGACGGGATAACCGATCATCGTATCGACGCCCTCGCGCTTGAGGATTTCAGCGATCGCGTCACCGGTTTTCATGGGCTTTTCCTCGATAAGGATTTGTCAGTTTGGCGAGACCGCAAAGTCTCACACCAACGCGATCGCCGCAACGAGGCGGCCATAATCGGGCTCCGCGCGATGCACGCAGCGGCGATAGCTGTAAAACCGCTCTTCGTTCGAATAGGTGTCGAATCCAAGATTTTTGAACTTCCCGATGCCGGCGCCGATGAGGCGCATGCCAATAAAGCCGGGCAGATCGAAGAGCGAATGGCCCGCGCGCATGGATTCGTCAAAAAAGCGCGCGTAGCCCGGCGAAGCCTCGACAAAACGCGCGACGAATTCGGGGCCGACTTCGTAGGAGGCGGGGCCGATGGCGGGGCCGAGCACGGCGGAAATGTTTTCGCGCGCGGCTCCGATTCGCACCATGGCGTCCATGGTCGCTTCGAGCACGCCCGTCAGCGCGCCTTTCCAGCCGGCGTGGCAGGCGCCGATCACTTGCGCCCGGGCGTCGGAAAAAAGGATCATTCCGCAGTCGGCTCCTGTGACGCCCAGCGCCAGGCCGCGCGCGCGTGTCACCAGCGCGTCGGCGCGGGGGCGCTCGCCGGGAGGCCAGGGCTCTTCAACGTGGATCACGTCGGGGGAATGAATCTGATAAGGGACGAGAAAGCGGGCTGAGCGCACGCCGAGGGATTCGGCCATGCGGCGGCGGTTCTCCGCGACCGCCTGGGAATTGTCCCGCGAGCCGACGCCGCCGTTGAGGGACGCGTACACGCCCTGAGAGACACCGCCTTCCCGCGTAAAAAACGCATGCGCAACACCAGGCGCGGTCAGCAAGCCGCAACGCAATGCGGGCACAGTCTCGCGAAAAGCCATATTCATTCGGGAGTGGGCTCCTCGGCGAAGCCGGCAGGTTGCGGCAGGCCATGCTGGACCAACGCCAGCACTTTGAACAGCCCCCCCATGCCGGAGATTTTACCGGCGGTTAATTCGACTTCGCTTTGCGTCGAGACGAGACGCACGAGCGCCGCCTCCAGTTCGGCGCTCTGCCGGGGGCTGGCTTTGCGCATGAGCGCCTCGGTGCGTTCGACGACGCCAAGCCGCAAAAGAAATTCTCCCTGGGGCACGGGGCCGAATGTCTGAACGCCGCCGGCGCGCGCGGCGCGGGCGAGCGCCGCGAAATCGACGTGCGCGGTGACATCGGCGGCGCCGGGATCGCGCAGGGGATCGGCGAAGGCGTGGCCTTTGAGCGCCTGCAGGGTTTCGCCAAGGCCGGTCTCGAGATGGCCGTAATCGATAATCAGGGCGGCGCCGCCTTGATTGGCGAGCCTTTCGGCGAGCGCGCGCGCGATCCGTTGCGCCACAGCGCCAATTTCCAGAATGCAGCCTTCCTCCGCTTTGCCGCGAATGGAGTCTTCCGGGATTGGGGAGGCGGTAAAGGCAAAATGGCCGTGGGCGTCGAGGCCCACAAGGCGCTCGCACCAGCCTGCCGGGGTTTTCACATAATGGCGCACCGGCAGCGCGTCGAAGAATTCGTTGGCGACGACGATGGCCGGGCCTTCCGGCACGGTCTCGAGACTGCGGTGCCAGGCGACGGGCACGCCGTCGTTTTCGAGCCGTTTGCGTTGTGCGCCTGCGAGGACAGGAGAGGTTTCGACCATGTGCAGGTCGAGCGCGTCGAAGAACGGCGCAACAACGCGGGCGGCCCGCAGAAAATCCTGCATGAGCACGCCACGTCCCGGTCCCAGTTCGATCAGGCGCAGTGGGTTGGGGGCGCCCATGGCGGTCCAGAGCTGCGCGCTCCACAGACCGATGAGTTCGCCGAATATCTGGCTGATTTCCGGGGCAGTCGTGAAATCGCCGGCCGCGCCCAGCGGATCGCGGGTCATGTAATAGCCGTGAGCGGGATGCGCGAGAGCGTAATTCATGAAGCTTTCGAGCGGGATCGGACCCTCCCCGGCGATGATCTCGCGGATGATTTTTTCAAGATCGCTCATGGCGGCGCGCGCTCCGGGCGAAAGCTGTACGCCAGACTGAGGAGGCCGATAAGAATCAACGGGACGGACAACAGCATGCCCATGGTCGCGCCGCCGAAAAGGAAGCCGAGTTGCGGGTCAGGCTCGCGAAAGAATTCGCAGAAGATGCGCGCCAGGCCATACAGCGCGCCAAACAGGCCGGTGATACGCCCCGGCGATTTGAAAGCGCCCGCCTGCGCCGCGATGAGCAAAAGCGCGAACAGCAGCAAGCCTTCAAGGCCGGCTTCATAGAGCTGGCTTGGGTGGCGGGGCAGGGGACCGGCGTCCGGGAACACCATGGACCATGGAGTGTCGGTCACGCGGCCCCAAAGTTCCGGCTTGATAAAATTGGCGATGCGGCCCAGAAATATTCCGATCGGCACGACAGCGCAGCAGAGATCCGCAACGGGCATAACGGGCAATGCGTTGCGCTTCGCAAACAGCCATACGGCAACCGCGGCGCCGGCGAGACCGCCGTGGAAGGCCATGCCGCCTTTCCAGACCATGGGGATTTCCGCAGGGTGCGATAGAAAGAAATCCGCGTTGTAAAACAACACGTAACCCAACCGTCCTCCAAATACGACGCCGAGCGCGGCGTAAACGAGGAGATCGTCAAGGCTGACAGGCGAGGGGCGCGCCACGGAACCCCAGAGCGCGTCGTTCACGACCAGTCGGCGCGCGTAATACCAGCCGCCGATGAGGCCTGCGATATAGGCAAGCGCGTACCAGCGGATCGGCAACGGGCCGATTTCAACCGCGACGGGATCGATCAGCGGATAAAGGATTTCGGCAAAAAGCATGTTGTGATTCTGAACCCGACACGGTGATGCGCTGACGCGGGGGACGCGTCAAGGTTGGGGCGGTTCAATGACATGAAGGATTCAACTGTTCGCGAAGGCGTTTGCGGGCGTCCGCGCGCAAATTTCCTGCTACAGGTTGGCCATGGCGAAAATCGGACTTTTTCCGTTGTGACCAATGCGCTTCGCATCCTCGTTGTGGGAGGCTACGGCGTGTTTGGCGGGCGCGTCGTCGCATTGCTCGAGGACGAGCCAGGCCTCACGCTTGTCGTCGCCGGGCGCTCGCTCGCCAGGGCCGGCGCCTTTTGCGCGGGGCGCGCCTCGGCGCGGGCTTTGCTCGTGCCGGCGGCGTTCGACCGCGATGGCGACGCGCGCGCGGCGATCGCCGCGCTCGCGCCCGACATCCTCATCGACGCCAGCGGGCCGTTTCAGGCCTATGGCGAGGGACGATATAGTGTGATCGAGGCCTGCGTCGCGCTCGGGGTGAACTATCTCGATCTCGCGGATGGCGCGGATTTCGTCGCGGGCGTTTCGGCTTTCGACGCCGCCGCGCGGGCGAAAAATCTATTTATTCTCTCGGGCGTCTCCAGTTTTCCCGTGCTGACCGCCGCGGCGGCCCGGCGTCTGTCGCGCGACATGGCGCGCGTGGACGCGATCCGAGGCGGCGTCGCGCCTTCGCCCCACGCCGGCGTCGGCCTCAATGTTATCCGCGCCATCGCGGGCTATGCGGGGCAGCCCGTGCAAATCACGCGCGACGGCGCGGCGGCGGAGGCCTGGCCCTTCACCGAGCAGTTGCGCTACACCATCGCGCCGCCGGGCCGCGTGCCTATTCGCAACACGTTGTTTTCGCTGGTGGACGTGCCGGATTTGCGCGCGCTGGCGCGGCTTTGGCCGCAGGCGCGGCAGGTCTGGATGGGCGCGGGGCCGGTTCCCGAATTCCTGCATCGCGCGCTGATCGCGCTGGCCTGGCTGGCGCGCCTGCGCATTCTGCCGAGCCTCTCGCCGCTCGCGCCGCTCATGCATTTTGTCATGAACCGCATGCGCTTTGGCGAGCATCGCGGCGGCATGTTTGTCGAGGTGCGCGGCGCGGACGCCAGCGGCGCGCCGCTGCGGCGTTCGTGGCATCTCAACGCCGAGGGCGACGACGGGCCGCTTATTCCCGCCATGGCGGTGGAGGCGCTGATCCGCCGCGCGCTGGCGGGGCGCTTGCCCGCGCCCGGCGCGCGCGCGGCCACGGGCGATCTTGAACTTGAGGATTATGAAGCGCTGTTTTCCGCGCGCGCGATCCATTGTGGCGCGCGCGAGGACGCGGCCGAGGGACCGCTTTACGCGCGGTTGCTAGGCTCCGCCTTCGACGCGTTGCCCGCGGAAATCCGCGCCATGCACGCGCGCGGCGGCGTGCATACCGCGCGCGGACGCGCGCGCGTCGAGCGCGGGAACAATATGTTCGCGCGGGGGATCGCGGCGATCGCGGGGTTTCCGCGCGGGACGCCGGACACCGAGGTCCGCGTTCGTTTCGACGCGCTGGACGGCGGCGAAACCTGGACGCGGACCTTCGGGGAAAAATCCTTCGCGAGCCGCCAATTCGAGGGGCGCGGGCGATCGGAGCGGCTGCTGTGCGAACGCTTTGGCCCGCTAGTCTTCGCCATGGCGCTGGTGGCGCAGGCGGGGCGGCTGTCGCTGGTGTTGCGCCGCTGGACCGCCTTTGGCGTTCCGATGCCCATGTGGATGTGCCCGCGCTCGGAGTCTTTCGAGACGGTCGAGGCGGGGCGGTTCCGGTTTCACGTGGAGATCAGCCATCCGCTGGTTGGGCTGATTGTGCGTTATACCGGCTGGCTGGCGCCGGAGTAGACAGCGGTGCCGCCCGCCTGCAAGGCGGGGA
>JANYDZ010000210.1 GCA_025363375.1 Hyphomicrobiales bacterium | reverse complement strand
CACCGACAGGTTCGACAGCACGGAACGCCCGAGATCCCCGCGCAGCAGATTGCTGACCCAGATCGCGAATTGCTCCCACAGGGGGCGGTCCAGTCCGAGCGCGGCGCGCACCCGCTCGATATCGGCGGGCGACGCGGACTCTCCCGCGATGAGCGTCGCGGGATCGCCGGGCGACAGGCGTAGCAGCAAAAACACAAAGGTGACGACAACCGCGGCGACGGGAATCACACCAAGAACGCGCTTGACGATATAGGCGAACATGGTCAGTCCGCCTTCTCGAGGCCCCAGTAGGGAATGATCGGCGCCGAGACGAAGTTCTTGATCGCCGTGCGATGGGCCATCCACGTCGCGGTCTGCATGACAGGCACATAGGGCACAAATTCAACAGCGCGCAGCTGAATTTTTTCGGCGATGGCCTTGCGCTCTTCCTGCGTCGCGGCGGCTGCGAATTGATCCTTGAGATCCTCGATCTGTTGGTCGCAGGGCCAGCCCGGCGCCGCGTTCCCGCAATTCGACGCGAGATAGATATTGGTCATGGGGGAAGCGACGTCGACGCCGAAATTGCCGGAATGCGACAGATGCCAGCCGCCCTGCCCGGGCGGATTCCTGCTGGCGCGGCGCACCATCATGGAATTGTAATCCATGCCCTGCAAATCGACATTGACGCCGATCTTGCGCAATTGCGAGGCCGTCACCAGAGTCGCGCCGTCAAAGGCCGGGTGGTTTGTGGGCTCCAGCATGACGATCTTTTCGCCATTGTAGCCCGCCTCCTTCATCAACGCGCGCGCCTTTTCGAGGTCCGGCTTCAGCGCGCCGGCGCTCGAGCCATATGGCGAACCGCACATGAGATAGGCCGGACAGACGCTGTAGAGGGATTTGTCGCCGGCGATCGCCTGTCCGTAGAGGTCCTGATCCATGATGAGGAGCAGCGCCTGCCGCGCCTTTGGATTGTTGAAGGGGGGATGCAGGTGATTCATGCGCAGATAGGGCTGATTGCCGGTGACGTCCGTTTGCCGCAGCGCGATCTTGTTGTCGGCGCGCAATTGCGGCATGACGTCGAAGGCGAGGCTTTCGATGAGATCGACCTCGCCCGCCATCAGCGCGTTCGCGCTGGTGTTGACATCGGGCATGCTGATCCATTCGACCCGGTCAATTTTGACCACTTTGCCGCCCGCGAGACCATCGGCGGGCTCGTCGCGCGGCGTGTAGTCCCTGTTTTTCTCGAAGACGCTTTTGACGCCGGGGCGCCATTGCTCCTTGCGAAACACGAAGGGGCCGGAGCCGACGGGCTCGAAATCCTTGTCGCCATCGCTCATGCGGGCGAAGCGCTCGGGCAGAATGAAGGCGCCGTAGCCGCTGGGTTTGGCGAGCGCGTCAAGCACAAGGCCAAAGGGCTTTTTCAGCGCGATGGTGAAGCTCCGCGCGTCGTCTGCCTTGAGCGAATCAAGCGCCGCCTGAAGTTTGCCGCCGAGGCCGTCCTTCTTCATAAAACGTTCGAGCGAGGCGACCACGTCCGCCGTCGTGACAAGCTTGCCGTCATGCCATTTGAGGCCCGGCCGCAAGGTGAAACTCCATGTGAGGCGATCCTGCGACACCGACCAGTCGCCGACCATCATCGGCTTGGGCTCGCGCTTTTCGTTCAGCGCGAACAGGGTCTCGTAGATCATATGCGCGTGATTGCGGCTGCCGTAATTGGTGTTCACGTAGGGATCGGCGATGCGCAACTCAAGTTGCGGCACGATGCGCACGACTTTGTCCGCGGCGGGCGCGGAAGCGGCGAAGAGCGCGGCGAAGAGCGCCGTCATCGCGGACAAACCTCGCAGCCTCCCCGCCCCGCGCCGCGCGGAACAAGGGGCGGCGCTCGCGCGGCGTATCGGGAACTCGAGATTTCGCGCGCGCTGAATCAATCGCCCCAACGGTAAACCACTTTCCGCGGCGCCCGGAGGGCAGAGACGCGACCCGCCGGCATCGCCCCCCTTCGCCCGCGCAAAAAGCAAGGGACTTAAACGTCCTGGAATGAAGCGCCTGTTTGTCCGCGTCGTCTGAGTCACTTCCCCACCCTTTATGGACAATCCAGCCCAATTGGCGCCGCCGGGTTTCGCCGCCCGTTACTCCGCCGCCATCTTGATCGGCTGCGGTTGGCGGTCGCGGAAATACGGCAGGATTTCCTGCGCGATGGCGATCTGGTTTTCTTTCACGAGTTGATGCGGCATCGTGCCGAACTGGGTCTTCGTCAGTGAAATATTGAATTTTCCACGGTCCTGCGCCTGCGCCAGTTTTTCGCGCACGGTGTTGGGGCCGCCGATAATGACGATGCCTTTGTCGAGCACCTCCTCCATGGTTTGCCTGACGTTGCGATAGCCGCGCAAGGAGCGAACCCGCTTGATCGAGGCCACGGACGAATAGCCCGGAGGCGTCATCATGGCGGGATCGCGGCTGAGGAATTCGTTCAGATAGGCTTCGAGGTGCGGGCGAATGTCGCGTTGCGCAATCGCGTCGGTTTCGCGAATAAAAATCGCGTTCGACCACGCGAGCTGATCGGGCGAGGATTCATAGCCGGCTTTCAACGCCTCCTCGCGAAAGAGATCGAAGGTCTTGACGACGCCCTCGAACGGCGCGATGATCGATGATGAGAAGAGCACCCCTATCGGACCCGTGCTCGTTATTCCTCCATGGAACTTTCCCTACGCC
>JANYDZ010000109.1 GCA_025363375.1 Hyphomicrobiales bacterium | reverse complement strand
GGCATTCTCGTGTCGTTTCTGGCGCGGCACAATCCGGTCGCGATCATTTTCGTGGCGGTTTTGTTCGGCGGCATCGTCGCGGCGGGCGGCCTGATCCAGCGCCGCATGGACATGCCCGACGCCACCGTTCTCGTTTTGCAGGGTCTGACCTTCGTCGTGCTGCTGGTGTCGGAGACGCTGTACGGGCGCTTCGCCATTTTCCGCGTCGACGAGAAGGGCGGTCGCGCATGAGCGACAACACGCTCCTCATCGTGCTCGTCGCGATACTCGGCGGCGCCTTGCGCGTCTCCACTCCGTTCATGTTTGTCGCGCTCGGCGAATGCCTCACCGAAAAGTCCGGCCGGGTGAATCTCGGCCTTGAGGGCACTCTCGTGCTCGGCGCCATGTCCGCTTACGCGACCTCCTACCACACGGGTTCGCCCTGGCTCGGCGTGTTCGCGGCCGGCGTCGCGGGCGCCGCGCTCGGCGCGATGCACGGCGCCATTTGCCGGCTGCCGAAGGTCAACGATATCGCCGTCGGCATCGCCATGATGCTGTTCGGCACCGGCCTCGCGTTCTTTTTCGGCAAGGCTTACGTGCAGCCGACCGCGCCGCGCCTCGATTCGATTCCGCTCGGCGGCTGGAGCGACAGCCCGCAACTCGCGCAAGCCCTGCAGATCAATCCGTTGATCATCGTGGGGCTCGTTGTCGCCTTCCTCATGTGGTGGAGCTTCGCCAACACGCGCTGGGGCCTGATCCTGCGCATGAGCGGCGACAGCGCGCCCTCGGCGCTCGCGATGGGCGTGTCGGTGGATCTGGTGCGCTTTCTCGCGACGACCGCCGGCGGCTTTCTCGCCGGCGTCGGCGGCGCGTTTCTGTCGCTCTATTATCCGGGCTCCTGGACGCAGGGCCTGTCGTCCGGGCAGGGATTGATGGCGGTGGCGCTTGTCATTTTCGCGCGCTGGAATCCGTTGCGCTGCGTCGCCGCGGCGTTTCTTTTCGGCGCCGCCGGCGCGATCGGTCCCGCGCTGCAATCGGTTGGAATCACGCAGGGCTACTATTTCTTCAACGCCGCGCCGTATATATTGACCCTCTTCATCATGATCGCTTCCGCCGGATCGAAACACGCCGCGCGCGACGTGCCCGGCGAACTCTCCATCACCAAATGAGGAGCCGATGACCCAGCGCTTCATCCCGGCGGAACCCTATAAATGGCCTTACGACGGCGATCTCGCGCCGGGCAATACCGCGCTTGTTGTCATCGACATGCAGACGGATTTCTGCGGCGTCGGCGGCTATGTCGACAAGATGGGTTACGACATCGGCTTGACGCGCGCGCCCATTGAGCCGATCCGCAAGGCGCTCGCGGCGGCGCGGGCGGGCGGTTTTCACGTCGTCCACACGCGCGAAGGCCACCGCGCCGACCTGTCGGATCTGCCCGCCAACAAAAGATGGCGCTCGCGGCAAATCGGCGCCGGCATCGGCGATCCCGGCCCTTGCGGGCGCATCCTTGTGCGCGGCGAGCCGGGCTGGGACATCATCCCCGAGCTGGCGCCGCTGCCGGGAGAACCCGTCGTCGACAAGCCCGGCAAGGGCTCGTTTTACGCGACCGACCTTGAGTTGTTGCTCCGCGTCCGCGGCGTCCGCAATCTCGTGCTCACGGGCATCACGACGGATGTCTGCGTTCACACGACCATGCGCGAGGCCAACGACCGCGGCTTTGAATGCCTGTTGCTGGAGGATTGCTGCGGCGCGACCGACGCCGGCAATCACGCGGCGGCGGTCAAGATGGTGAAGATGCAGGGCGGCGTGTTCGGCGCCGTCTCGAACGCGGCGCTGTTCGCCGCTCACGTCGCATAGCGAGACCGCACGATGTCCGCGAACCCCTCCGCCTCCATCGATCCCCCCCGGCAGCGCGCGCTGTCGCTTGAAACAATCGGCATGTCGAAAGCCTTTGGGGCTTTGCAGGCGCTCGACGATGTCTCGGTTAAAATCGAGGCGGGCTCGTTTCACGCGCTGCTGGGCGAAAACGGCGCCGGGAAATCGACGCTCGTCAAGGCCATCATGGGCTATTATCAGGCCGACCGCGGCCAACTCCTGCTCGATGGACGCGAGACGCAAATCCGCAATCCCCGCGACGCCCGCGCCCACGGCCTGGGCATGGTCTATCAGCATTTCACCCTCGTGCCTTGCCTTACCGGCGCTGAAAACCTCGTGATCAGCCGCGCCGACGCGCCCGCCATCATCGATTGGGCGAAGGAGAAACGGGCGCTCGCGGCCTTTCTCGACCGCATGCCTTTCCGCGCGCCGCTCGACGTTCCCGTCGCGACGTTGGCCGCGGGCGAAAAGCAGAAACTCGAAATTCTCAAGCTGCTCTATCTCGACCAGCGCCTGCTGATTCTGGACGAGCCGACCTCCGTGCTGACGCCGCAGGAGGCGGATGAGATTCTGGGCCTGCTGAAAGGCATGACCGAGCGGAAGGAGATTTCCGTTCTGATGATCACCCACAAATTCCGCGAGGTGACCGCGTTTGCGGACGCGGTCAGCGTACTGCGTCGCGGCAGGCATGTCGGCGGCGGACGCGTCGCGGAAATGAGCACCGACGAGATGGCGCGTCTGATGATCGGCGACACGCAAATCCGCGAGCGGGCGGCGCGCGCCGGAAACGAGGCGGGAGAAACCGTGCTCGAACTCGCGGGCCTGACGGCGGGCGACGACGGCGGCCCGTTGGTTCTCAACGCGGTCAATCTCAAGGTGCGCGCCGGCGAAATCGTCGGCGTCGCCGGCGTGTCCGGCAACGGCCAGTCGCAATTGGTGGAAGTGCTGTCGGGACAGCGGCTTTTGCGCGACGGCCGAATCTTCGTGCGCAATCAACCCTTCGAGCCCGACCGCGATTCGTTCTATCGACTCAAGGTTTTCGGTCTTCCTGAAGAGCCCCTGAAGAACGCCGCCGTGCCGCGGATGACCGTCGCGGAAAACATGGCGTTCCGCAGTTTTGACCGGCCGCCCAACGCGACGCTCGGCTGGTGGCTGTCGCCGGGCCCCATGCGCGCGAAGGCGCGCGAACTCATCGCGCGCTACCGCGTGAAAACCCAATCGACCGAGACCGCGATCGGCGATCTCTCCGGCGGCAATGTGCAACGCGCCATTCTCGCGCGCGAACTTTCCGGCGACGTCGACGTGCTGATCGTCGCCAATCCCTGTTTCGGGCTCGACTTCGCGTCGGTGATGGAAATCCGCTCGCAAATCATGGAGCAGCGCAACAAAGGCGCGGCGGTGCTGCTGGTGTCCGAGGATCTCGATGAAATTCTTGAATTGTCCGATCGCGTCGCCGTGATGTCGGAAGGCGCCGTAAACTATACGTCTCCAACCGCGTTGACGGATCGCGCGACGATCGGCAAACATATGGCGGGGCACGCATGACGATCGCGGTTGCCGCCTCGCCGTTTCCCTTCCCCTTCGATGCCGGGCGCGCGGCGCTCGCCGTCATCGACATGCAGCGCGATTTCATCGAAAGCGGCGGCTTCGGCGCATCGCTCGGCAACGATGTCGCGCGTTTGCAGGCGATTGTGCCCACCGTCGCCGCGCTGATCGCGCTGTTCCGCGCCAGGGGCCTGCCGATTTTGCACACGCGCGAAAGCCACTTGCCCGACCTCTCGGATTGCCCGCCCGCCAAACGCAATCGAGGCGCCGCCAGCCCGCGCATCGGCGACAGCGGCGCCATGGGGCGCCTGCTGGTGCGCGGCGAGCCGGGCAACGCCATCATCGACGCCTGCGCGCCGCTCGCGGGCGAAATGGTCGTCGACAAGCCGGGCAAGGGCATGTTTTTCGCCACCGATTGCGACGCCATGCTGCGCGCGCGGGGGATCACGCAAATTGTTTTCGCGGGCGTGACGACGGAAGTCTGCGTGCAAACCTCCATGCGCGAGGCCAACGACCGTGGCTACGAATGCTTGTTGATCACCGACGCCACGGAGAGCTATTTTGAGGAATTCAAGGCGGCGACCATCGCGATGATCACCGCGCAAGGCGCGATCGTGGGCTGGGCGACGGGATTTCACGAGCTGGAGGCGAGCATCGCATGAACGACGATAAGCTGGATGTGAACGCCGTCGTCGACGCCATGGCCCGCGCGCTGGGGCTCGCGATGAGCGGGGAAAGCCGCGCGGCGGTTGTGCTGCATCTGGAAATCGCCTTCCGCATGGCGCAAGGCTTCATGGATTTCCCCCTGCCGGATGAAGCCGAGCCCGCCGTGGTGTACGCGCCATGACTTCGAACCCCATGACTTTGAATCCCACGGCCATGAGCGCGGCTGAAATCGTGGCTGCGGTCTCAAGCGGCGCGCTGACCGCCGCGCAATGCGTGGACGCGGCGTTGGCGCGCATCGACGCGCTCAATCCGCAACTCAACGCCTTTACCACGGTCACCGGCGACCGCGCAAAGCGCCTGGCCGCGCGGATCGACGCGCGCCGCGCGCGCGGTGAAAAGACGGGAGCGCTCGCGGGCGTCACTTTCGGCGTCAAGAATCTCTACGACATCGCCGGCGTGACGACATTGGCGGGCTCGAAGATCAACCGGGAACACGCGCCCGCCAAAACCGACGCGACCCTGGTGCGGCGTCTCGAAGCGCAGGACGCCATTCTTGTCGGGGCCCTCAACATGGGCGAATACGCCTATGATTTCACCGGCGAGAACGCGCACTACGGGCCCTCCCGCAATCCCCATGATTCCCGGCACATGTCCGGCGGATCGTCGGGCGGCTCCGGCACGGCGGCGGCGGCGGGCATGGTTCACATTGCGCTGGGATCCGACACCAATGGCTCCATCCGCGTGCCTTCATCCTTTTGCGGATTGTTCGGGTTGAAGCCGACTTACGGCCGGCTTTCGCGCGCCGGCGCGTTTCCGTTCGTCGCGAGCTTCGACCATTTGGGGCCCATGGCGCGCTCCGCCGCCGATCTCGCGCTCGCCTACGACGCGATGCAGGGTCCGGACGCCGCCGATCCCGCGCAAACCGCGCGCCCGATCGAGCCCACGCTCGCGGGACTTGACGAAGGCCTTGCGGGATTGCGGATCGCGCGCGCCGGCGGCTATTTCACGCGGGGCGGCCACGCGGATTGCTTTGCCGCCGTCGATCTGGTCGCCCATGCGCTGGGCGCGACGCGCGGCGTCGAATTGCCGGAGGTTCAGCGGGCCCGGTCCGCCGCCTATCTCATCACCATGGCGGAAGGCGCGGCGTTGCATTTCGACCGCGTGCGCGCCCGACCGAACGATTTTGATCCCGACGTGCGCGACCGCTTGATCGCCGGCGCCATGGTTCCCGGCGCTTACGTGGTGAAAGCGCAAAAATTCCGCCGCTGGTTCCGCGACGCGGCGCTGAAACTGTTCGAAGAAGTCGACGTCGTCATCGCCCCGGCGACGCCCTGCCGCGCGCCGCGCGTCGGCCAGAAGAACATGCTGATCGACGGCGTGGAAACGATGATCAGGCCCAATCTCGGCGTTTTCACCCAGCCTTTTTCGTTCATTGGACTGCCGTCGGTTTGCGTGCCCACCTGGACGGCGGGCGAGCGCCTGCCCATGGGCGTGCAGATTGTCGCCGCGCCCTGGCGCGAAGACATAGCGCTGCGCGTGGCTCGAGCGCTTGAGCGCGGCGGCGTCGCGCGGTCGCGCGTCGCGGACTTATGATTGATCACGGAGACAAGCACATGCAGGTCAACGCGCCCGATGTCGTCGCGGAGGTGACAGGCGAATTTGAACGCTACGAGACGGCGCTGGTGACCAACGATGTCGCCGCGCTCGACAATTTTTTTCTCGCGAGCCCGCAAGTCGTCCGCTACGGCGGCGGCGAGAATCTTTACGGCTACGCGGAAATACAGGCTTTCCGCGCCTCGCGCTCGCCGGAAGGCCTGGCGCGCGCGCTGGAGCGCACGCTCGTCACCGCCTATGGCCGTGATTTCGCGGTCGTCTCGACGCTTTTTCGTCGTCCGGCGATGCGGGGCAAGGTGGGGCGGCAACAGCAGACCTGGGTGCGCATGCCGCAGGGCTGGCGCATCGTCGCCGCGCAGGTCAGCGTGATTGTCGAGCCTGAATAATGCGGGAAATTTCGCGCAAACCGACGGCGCACGGCCGCTACGACTATAGCGGCATACGCGACAGACCCGCTTATGATTGGCCCGGCGGCAAGCGCCTCGCCGTCTACATCGCGCTTAATCTTGAGCATTTCGCTTTCGGCGAGGGCCTCGGCGCGGAACTCGCGCCATATGGCGCGCAACCCGATGTATTGAACTACGCGTGGCGCGACTGGGGCAACCGCGTCGGCGCCTGGCGCATGTTGTCCGCGTTCGAAGCGCTTGGACTGCCTTGCTCCGTGCTGATCAATTCCAGCATGTATGACTATGCGCCGGAACTCGTCGCGGCCTTTCGCGCGCGCGGCGACGAAATCGTCGGACATGGCCGCACCAATTCGGAGAAACAAGGCGCGCTCGATGAAACCGCTGAACGCGCGCTGATTGAAGAGGCGACGCGGCTTTTGACGCTGCATGAGGGGAGACCTCCCGCGGGCTGGCTCGGCCCATGGATTTCGCAAAGCCGCCGCACGCCCGATTTGCTCCAGGAGGCGGGCTACGCCTATCAACTCGACTGGTGCATGGATGATCAGCCCGTATGGTTTCGCACGCGGCGGGGGCGGATTTTGTCGCTGCCCTATCCGCAGGAGATCAACGACATTCCCGCGATCGTCGCGCGGAAGATCGAAGGCGCGCAATTCGCCGACATGATCGTCGATCATTTCGACGAGATGCTGGAGGAAAGCCGCGCCGCGCCGCTTGTCATGGGCGTGGCGCTGCACGCCTATATCGCGGGGCAACCGCATCGCATGCGGCATTTGCGCCGGGCGCTGGCGCATATCGCCGGGCAGGGCGACAAAATCTGGATCACGACCGCGGGCGCCATCGCCGGACACGTCGCGGCGTTGCCGGAGGGAATCGTGCCTGGCTCGACGCCGCCGTCGGCTTAGCAGCACCCCATTTTATCGCGGTAGAAATTGGTCACGCTCGGCTCCAGATGCGGCCACGCCAGCAGAAAACGCGCGCGCGTCGGCATGCGCGCCCGCAATTGCGCGCGCAATTCCGCGTGGACGGCGTCAAGGTCGACGCCGAGCAGTTTTCCATCGGCGAGAATCTTCTGTCCCGCGACAAACAATTGCGCGACGTGGGATTGGTTGGCGCGCGCGAACAGAAGGTCGAGGGGATCGACGGGCATGACGGCGTCGCGGTCGAGGCGGTCGAGATCGAGGACCAGAAAGTCGGCGATTTCGCCGGCGGAGACGCCGCCTGCGCCCGGCGCCCCGTTGGCGTGGCGGCCGTTGGCGACCACCATGGTAAGGAAGTCCTCGCGCGAAATGTTCGTGTCGAAGCCCCAGCCGCCGTGCAGGAAATGCCCCAGCCGCATTTCGCGCAGAGCGTCGTCGTCTTCATCGAGCGCGGAGGCGTCGACGCCCATGGCCACGCGGCACTTGCGGCGAACGGCGTCTGCGATGGGCGCGATGCCCGACCGCAGATGCAGATTGGAGCTGGCGTTGGCGACAATCGTCGCGCCCGCCTCCGCAATCATGTCGAGTTCGTCGGGCCGCGCGTGGACGCAATGGGCCAGCGCGAGACGCGGCGAGAGCAGGCCGATGTCGCGCAGGTGGCGCACGACGCCCTGCGGATAGTTCTGGTCCGCCCAGGCGCGTTGATAAGGCGTCTCCAGCAGATGCATGTGCGCGCGCCGTCCCGTGCGCGCGGAGGATTCGGCGATGGCTTCCAGCATGGCGTCCGAGCACCATTGCACGCCGCTGGGGCCGAACTGCACTGAAAACAGCGGGCCTTCGTGCGCCGCGGCGGCGGCCTCCACGCGCGCGATTTGTTCGGCGACGCCCGGCATGGGCGAGCAAAATAAACTCTCGATCTCATGCCGCGCCTCGCCCGGCATGGCGCCGAGCACGCTCTCTTCGTCGCCGTAAACAAGAGGATTGCGGTCGCGCATGTACAACGCGAAAGTCGCGCGCACGCCGATTTCGCGGGACGCCCGCGCGTAGGCGCCGATTTCATCGACCACGCTCATCGGCCCGTAGAGGCGGGTGACGTGCGCCATCACGGAGGCGCAACCGGACCGCGCGGCGCGCCCGAGCGCGGCGGTCGCGGCGAGACCGGGGTCGATGCCGGGCACGGCGGCGAGGCGCAAAATCCAGGTTTCCAGCGGCTTGCCCGCCGCGCCGAACGATGTCGGCGACAGCGGCCGCGCGTGGTCGTGCGCGTTGACCATGGCGGGCATGGCGAGCAGCCGGCGCGACGACGTTTCGACCGTGGGCGTGATCTTCGCAATGGTCGCGCCGGTTATTTCGATGGATTGCGGCGCAGCGTCCGCGCCGCCCAGAATGGTCAGGCCGGATAGAATGGTCATGAATGGTTTTCCCTTCGTCCGCCGCGTTTTCGCCGCTCCTGTCTTCGCCGCGCGCCTGTGCAACAATCAAGCGGCGTGCCAGAATGCGTCAAGGCGCCGGAAGCGGGCGGCGCCCGGGCGTTTATATGCGCTGAACCGCGCCGGTTCGCACGCTTCTTGCCAGGCTGGCCTGATGATCGAGCTGCCCGTCATAGACGCAACTGGACTGAACGGGCGCGATTGCGCCGCTCGCGCGCGCCTGGCGGGCGAAATCGGCCGCGTGTGCCGTGAGATCGGGTTTTTCTACCTCGCGGGACATGGTCTGCCGCCGGCGTTTCTCGACCAGGTCATGGCGGCGACGCGGGCGTTTTTCGCCCTCCCGCAAGCGCAAAAGGAGGCGTTGAAAATTTCGGCGGGCAGCGACAATTGCGGCTATGTCGGCCTGCGCGCGGAGGCGCTCGATCCCGGCAACAACGTTGACGACAAGGAGGCCTTCAACATACGCGTCGATCCGCCGTGGGCGCCGCCCGCGCGCGCCGGGCTCTGGCCGGAATTGACCGGCTTTGCCTTGACCATGACGGATTATTTCCATCGCCTGTTGCGGCTCGGCGTCGATCTGCACCGGCCCATCGCGCGCGATCTTGGGCTTGCCGACGATTTCTTTGAAGCCTCGTTCAGCCAGCCGATGGCGACGTTGCGTCTGTTGCATTATCCGCCTGCTTCCGCGCGCGCCGACGGCGGGTTCGGCGCGGGCGCGCACACGGACTACGGCAATCTCACCCTGTTGCTGACCGACGACGCCGGCGGGCTGGAGGTCCAGCAGCATGACGGGACGTGGATTGCCGTGCCGCATATCCCCGGCGCCTTTGTCTGCAACATCGGCGACTGCCTCATGCGCTGGACAAACGACGCCTATCGTTCGACCACGCACCGCGTGACGAACCCGGCGGGCCGCGATCGTTACTCCATGGCGTTCTTTCTCGACGCCGCCGCGGATGCGCTTGTCGAAGCCATTCCCGGTTGCACAGGCCCGGGCAACCCGGCGCGCTATCCGCCGGTCAGGGCGGGGGATTATCTGGCGTCCCGTTTCGCCGCGACCTATGGTTTCAAGCCGCCAGCGACTTGATATAGGCGCGCCATCCGCCCCAACTGGAAATGTCCTGCGCGCCGATCGTCGCTTCGCTTTCGACGATAAATCCCTTCGGCCGCGTGCCATCGGCCAGCCGCGACACGCCGATGCCGAGGGGCGCCGGCACATTGGCTACAAAAGCGGCGAACGCCTCCGGCGTCAGCGCCCAGACCTCCACATCGATCGCGTGGCCCGCGCCATCGGCGACGCGCAACAATCCGGGCCTGCGCGGCGGTCCGCCGGGCAGCGCGAAAAGCCGATAGTCGGCTGTGGTTTTGCCCGCGCGCAAAAACCGCGCGGCGCGGCTGGTGAGTTCCTCGTTCAGCGCCATGCCCGAGAGATGCGCGCCGACAACCGCAAGTTCGATTTCGCCCGGGGGCGCGGTTGCAACGCGCGCGGGAAGCGCGGGCTGCGGATGCGTCGTCGCGCCAAGCTTTTCGGCGCAACGGGCTTGCAACGGCGCGCCGATCGCCGCGAGGCGCGCGTCCTGGCCAGCCGGCGCGATGAAGGTGACGCTGTTGGGAAATCCATCGTCGCGAAACCGCACGGGCACCGCCAGCGCGCAGAGATCGAGCAGATTGACGAAATTGGTGTAGACGCCAAGTTCGCTGTTGGGTCCAATGGGATCGGCGGCAAGATCGGCGACGCTGCGCGGGCGCGGGAAGGTGGGAACCATCAGCGCGTCCATGTCGCGCCACAGCGATTGTGTCCCGCGCTTCAGCGCCTGGAGCTTGTAAAGCGCCGCGAACGTGTCCGCCGCGGAGAATTTCGCGGCGCCGCCGATGATCTTGCGCGTCACGTCGAGCAGGGCTTCGGGCTTTGTCTCGATCAGCGCGCGGACAGCTTCATAGCGCTCCGCCACCCAGGGACCTTCGTAGAGCAGCCGCGCGGTCTCGAAAAACGGCGTCATGTCGATTTCACGAATGACCGCGCCGATCGCGCGCGCGTCTTCAACCGCGCGCGCGAACGCGGCCTCCGATCGCGCGTCGCCGCCGAAAATACGCCCCTTTGCGTCGGGGATTGCCAGGCGCAACGCCGGCGTCGGCGCGCCGACTACGCCCGGCAGCGAGGGCCGCGCATAGGGATCGTCGACATCGTAACAGGCCATGACCTGGAAGACGTCGAATGAATCGTCGACCGTGAGCGCGAAGATCGAGATGCAATCGAGCGTGCGGCACGCCGGCACGGCTCCGCTGGTGGAAATGGCGCCGAGCGTCGGCTTCAATCCCACGAGATTGTTGAGGCCGGCTGGCACGCGGCCGGAGCCCGCCGTGTCCGTGCCCAGCGCGAAGCTCACGAGGCCGCGCGCGACGGCTATGGCGGAACCGCTGCTTGAGCCGCCGGGAATGACGGCGGGATCAAAGGCGTTGCGCGGCGCGCTGTAGGGCGTGCGCACGCCGACGAGGCCGGTGGCGAACTGATCGAGATTGGTTTTGCCTATGGGAATGGCGCCAGCCTCGACGAGGCGCTGAACCGCGAAAGCGTGCCGCGCCGGTGAATAGGCGAATTGCGGGCAGGCGGCGGTGGTGGGAAGCCCCGCCAGATCAATGTTGTCCTTGACCGCGAAGGGCACGCCCCAAAGCGGCTTTGCCGGATCATAGGAGCCCAGCGCCGCCGCATATTTCAGCGCTTCGTCCTGCGGCAATAGCGCAATGAAAATGCCGGGATCGCCGCACGCGGCGACGCGGGCGAAGACATCTTTCACCAGCGCGGCGGGCGAGGCGCCGGCGGCGTAAGTCTGGCGCAGGCTTTTCAGGTCGAGACTGAGATCGCTCATGGGTTTCCCGGCGGCTTTCAAACTGGGCTTCAGACACGGGGCTGTGGAATCGCCGCGATCAGCTCGCGAGTATAGTCCGCCTTTG
>JANYDZ010000726.1 GCA_025363375.1 Hyphomicrobiales bacterium | reverse complement strand
GATGACGCCGCTGTTGTTGCGCTCGTCGCGCATGGCGAGCGTGGCCGCGACAAGCCGGGCCTCGGCGCGCGACAATTCAGCCCTGGTGTCGCGCAGCGCGTCTTCGCGGCCGCGTTCGGTGAGCCGGTTCACCAGATCTTCCGAGTTCTCGATGATCTTGCGGGCGATCGCCAGAGAGTCCTCGGGGCTGAACGCGCGCACGTTCAACGATATGATCGAGGACGATTGCTCGATTGAAACATCGACGCGCCATCGCCAGTATTTCTCCAGATCCTCTGTTGGCTTCTTCGCGTTGAAACGCGCCCACCAGTCGGCGTCGGACCGCCCGTAGACGCGACGCAGGTCGAGTTGATCGTTGATTTTCTCCACCATGGCGCGGCTGGTGATGTAATCGACGATGATCTGCGAGTCCTGGTATTGCTGGGAAGAAGGCAGGCCCGCCAGGCCGCTCAACTGGTCAAGGAGACTTGAGTCTCCGTTGCGCAGCGCCAGACGCGCTTCGGTGGAATATTGGTCGGACGCCAGAGCCCCCAGATAGATTGACGCTACAATCACGGGAACCGCGACCAGCAGGATAAAACTTCCGATAATGGCGCGCCAGAACAGTTTGTCGCTCTTGCGCGCGCGAAAACCGCCGCCGCCGGAAATGGTGAAAACCGGCACGCGCGACTGCCGCGCGGCCCGGCGCAGGGCTTGCGCGATCAGCGCCGCCCTGGCGCCGTCGGCCGGCCGCAAAAGCTGGCCTTCGCTGTCGGATACAAGGCTCATTTCCGTCCCATCCAGGCTCCAGGCATGCCTCAGGCGTTCAACTGATTGTACAGGGCGATCGCATCTTCGACATTGGAATAAAGATGCAGCTTGCCATGCGCCAGCACAATTCCCCTGTTGCAATAATCAAGCAGCGTCGGCGCCGAATGCGACACCATAATGATGTCGGCGGTCGCGCGGCGCTTCTGGAACTCCTCCTGGCAACGGCGTTGAAACCGCGCGTCGCCAACCGCCGTCACTTCGTCGATCAGGAACACCTCGAATTCGATCGCCATCGACAGTCCAAAGGCAAGGCGCTGCTGCATGCCCGAGGAATAATACATAAAGGGAACGTCCATATAGGAGCCGATTTCGGAAAAATCCTCAACGAAGTCGACCACGCGTTTGACGTTTTGCCCATAGATGCGCGCGACAAACTGGACATTGTCGCGTCCGGTCATCTTGCCGTGCAGTCCGCCGGAAAAACCCAGCGGCCAGGATATGCGGGCGTCGCGGTGGATTCGCCCGCTGTTGGGCATCTCCGTGCCCGCCAGCAATTTCATCAGGGTCGATTTGCCCGCGCCGTTGACGCCCAGAATCCCGTAGCTGTTGCCGGAACGGAATTCCATCGACACATGGTCGAGAATGACCTTCGTGTGGCCATGCGAACGATAATATTTAAATATCTGATCGAGGCGCATCATCCCAGCAACACGCGTCCTCTCAACAGGCGGTCGCCTGCGACGCCAAGGAACGTGCATACCGTCGCGACCGCGATGACATAGGATTTGCTCAGCGCGATTTCCGAAAAATCGCCGTAATAAGCGGTGCGCATCCAGATCACCGAGTGCAGCACCGGATTGTAGGACAACACATCCCGCCACTGATCGGTGAAGGCAAGACGGATCGATGTAACCCCCGCGGTTATATACAGCAGCAGCATAATCGACACGAAGACAATCAACCACAACCTGACCAGCGTCATGAGAATCACGTTGAGCAAGCCCAGTCCCAGGCCCAGATAGATGGACGCTAGAACAGCGGTCAGCGCCTCCGGCCAATCCAGCGGCACAATATCGACGCCGGTCGCCGCCAGAACGGCGGAAAAAATCAGCACGACCAGACAGGCGGAAAAAAACTCGACAACGGCGCGCGCAATGATGATGTCGGTCGTTTTGATGACGGGAAACATCAGCGCCTGCCGATTTTGCAGGATCGCCAGGGTCGTCACCCGCGCCGGATAAAGCACGAGAACATAGGGCAAAGCGCCCGTGGCAATGAAAATATTGGGGCTGCCGCCCATCGGGATGACGCGCGAGACGATGATAAACGTGAAATAGATCGCGAGAACATGAACCAGCGGCCACGCCAGCGCCAGCAGAAACGACAAATGCGATCGGCCGAACCTTGTGCGCATGTCGAGCAGCATAAGCGCGGCGGTGATCCGAATCTGCGAGCGAAACGCCCCGCGCAGACGCCCAATCACCCTGCTGTAGTCCAGAACTTGCTCCATAGGCTTCCGGTTACCGCGGATTTGCGGCGAACGTGAGATCCCGACGCGCGCGCCCGGCAATGGCAGGATAACCGACAAGGCGGGTTCGCGGCAACTGCGCGCCGCTCATTCTGCCGCAGCGCTGATGAAATCGATCTCGATCACGCCGCGCATATCGACCGCAAAAGTCTGGTAGACATGGACAAGATCGACGACATGGACGCCGTCGCCAAGCCAATGCCTGAGAATTCGAGCGTCGAAGCCGCACCGGGGCGCTCCCGAACGACCTAAAAACCGGCCCACCTGAAGGCTCGGGATGGCTTCAATTTCGCACCACATGGTCCGACCGGCGCAACCAACCCGCGCGTAGGCCGCCTGAAGGGCCTCGCCCTCGCCCTGGTAGGCCCAGCCCCGAAGGCGAACAACCTGGCTTGCCCTGCACCGGGAGGTGGGACCAAGGTCTCGCCAGCCATCGCTGGTGACGGCCTGAAGAATCATGCCCGCGCCGACGCTGGAGCCGGATTTGAAATCGGTCACACGCGCCGGCAAAGACCGCAAAATCTCAGGCGCCTGCTCATGGCGTCTGCCCAAACCGGACGCCTGCCAGGGATCGGCGGCTTTGGCCATTGGATTTGGCGGCGCATAGGGCGCTTTGCGTTGCTTCCAGGGTTTGCCGGCGCGC
>JANYDZ010000711.1 GCA_025363375.1 Hyphomicrobiales bacterium | reverse complement strand
CTCGTTTCTGGGCTACTTTCAAACGTGACTGTGCCGTCCAGAACGACACCCCCCTTAAAAATTGGGTCGAAAGCGAGAGCTCGTCCCTCCAGCATGCGTTTTTTTGCCTGACGTTTTTTGTCGCGATTTTTTTTCCTTGATTATGGGCAAACCTGTTCATCTGTAAGCGTCACGCGGGAACCACTGCATTTATGTTCGCGGGCGCGATCCCGTCGTGCGATTCAGGTGGACATCGAGTCCTGAACGATTGACCCGGTCGCCACCGGATGTTCGGATTGGGCGAGATTATATCGTCTGGCGAGGTTTGCGGTGTCCCCGGAATCCCAATTGCGCGACAAGCTGCGCAAGATTGAAGCATTGTTCGCGGGCGCTGGAACGGCGGGCGAGCGATTGGCCGCGGAGGCTGCGCTGGAGCGCGTCAAGGCGCGTCTGGCGGACCTGGGATCGCGCGATCCGGCGATCGAGATGCAATTCTCGATGCCCGACCAGTGGTCGCGTCAGTTGTTCATGGCCCTGAGCCGACGTTACGGGCTGAAGCCTTTTCGGTATCGGAGGCAGCGATACACCACGGTCGTGATCCGCGCGCCCAAGGGCTTCGTCGACACTGTCCTGTTGCCGGAGTTCAACGAACTCAATCTCGCTCTGCGAACATATTTGAACGAGGTGACGCTTCGGATCATTCAGGAAGAAATTTATTCCGACGCGAGCGATGCGCGCGAGGTCCCGGAAGCCTTGCCGGCGAACTGAACGCGGCTCGCGTTTGGATCACGCGGCGGCTTTCAGTTCCATGGCCTTGCGCGCGGCTTTCCATTCCCAGGGCAGAAGTTCGCGGAGCCGATTGACCTTCGTGCTCCCGGACACAATACGTTCGAGAACGTCCGTCAGATATGCTTGGGGATCGATTTCGTGGAGCTTGGCGGTGTTGATGAGCGACGCCAGGGTCGCCCAGGTTTCGCCGCCCCGGGGGCTGCCCGCGAAGAGATGATTCTTTCTGCCGAGACCAATCGGACGCATGTTTCGCTCCACGGTGTTGCTGTCGATCTCGATGCGGCCGTCGTCGAGAAAGCGCGTCAATCCCGTCCAATGCGACAGCGTGTAGCGGATCGCCTTGGCCAATCCCGACTTTCGCGAGATCTCCGCCAATCGCGCCTCAAGCCAGATTTTGAATCCATCGATCAACGGCCTGGTTTCAGCCAGCCGAGCCGCGCGACGCTCAAGAGCAGATTCGCCCTTGATACGACCTTCGATTTCGTAAAGGGCGGCGATGCGCAAAAGGGCTTGCGCCGCGATCGGCGATTTCGTCGCGACATGGACATCGTGGAATTTCCTCCGCGCATGCGCCAGGCAAAAGGCGAACGTCACCGGCCCACCCGCGCGCCCACGAGCAACGAGGCCATTATAGCCGGTGTAGCCATCGACCTGGAGAACGCCGGAAAAGCCCTTGAATATCTCCCGGGCTCGCTTGCCAGCGCGATCCTCGGCGAAAACATAAACCACCGCCGGCGGCGCCGGCCCTCCCCATGGCCGATCATCGCACGCCACGGCCCAGAATTGGCAGGTCCTGGTCCTTCCACGGCCGGGATCGAGCATTGGAACCCGCGTCTCGTCGGCGAACAGCCGGGGATGGGAGAGCACCGCGTCGAGCAGCAAATCCCGCAAGGGTTTCAACCACCACGCCACGCGACCCATCCACAACGCCATCGTCGAACGATCCAGCGCGATGCCTTGCGCGGCGAACAATTGTTCCAGTCGGTAGAGCGGCAGGTGATACCCGTATTTCATCGTCGCGATATGCGCGAGGAAGGCCTCGCTCGCCATGCCGCCATCGATCGGCTGCTCGGGGACCGGCGCCTGAACGACGGCGCTCTCGCAGCCGCGACAGCCATACCGTGGACGGATGATCCGCTTTACCCGATATTGAATCGGCACAATGTCGAACATCTCTTTTTGCGTCTCGCCGATCTTGTGCAGGGCGCCGCCACAGCAAGGGCAAGACTTGTCGGGGATGTCGATGATCACATCGACGCGCGGCAGATGCGCGGGCAAGCGTCCGCGATTGCGGTTGGCCCTGGATCGGATCGCCGTTCCGAAAGCGTCGCGTTTCTCGTTCTGGCCGGGCGGGTCATTCTCGTTCGCCCCGACAACGTCGGTCGCCTCGATTCCGGCAAGCACAAGCCGCAACTGATCGGGGTCGATTTTCTCCGAACGGCGCCCAAAGATCGCGCGCTTGTATTGCGACAGAATGAGCAGCAGCTTCTCGTTCTCAAGCAGGGCGGCGTCGCGTTGCGCGACGGCTTCGTCGCGCTCTTTCGACAGCGACAGGTTCTGGATGGCGAGAATAATTCTTTCCGCTTCACCGGCCTCGATGACGCGAGCCGACCGGGCAATCTCGCCTTGCGGAGAAGCCGGTTCCACGGGAGAAGCATCGCGAATGACCATACGGAAACACTAGTCTTAAAACATCGAAAACGCCATATATTTATTGGCTATTATCCCGCTCTCGACGGCCTTTTCACAACGCTTGCGGAGAGGCGGCGCCAATCAAGGCCATCAATGAGCGACGACAATTGCGCGGCGCTCAAAATGATTGAACCGTCGCGAATTGGAGGCCATGCAAAGCCTCCGATTTCCAGGCGTTTCGAATACAGACATAGGCCCGTTCCATCCCACGCCAGGATTTTAATTCTGTCCATTCGCTTCGATCTGAAGATAAACAACGCGCCACCGAACGGATCCTCGCGCAACACCTCGCTCACCAGCACCGCGAGGGAATCCATGCCACGCCGGAAGTCGACGGGTTGGGTCGCCACCAGGATGCGCGACCCCAGTCCCGGCATAATCATCGCGCGCTCCGCGCCGCCAGCAGAACCGCGCGCAAAGTTGCCGTGTTCACCGCGCCGCGAACGCGGATGCGAACGCAGCCCAATTCGATCTCGATGCTCGCCGGCTCCAAGGCGACAGGCGTGTCCGGCGTCGCGATTCTGACGGACGCGAACGATGGCCCATTCCCGGCATCGCCGCTGACGGAGCCCGACGCCAACGACTGACGCCGCCATGTGAACAACTGGCCTCGGTTGACGCCATGCCGCCGCGCCACTTCCGAGATATTCGCGCCGGGCTCGAAACTTTCCGCGACGACCCGCGCTTTCTCCCGCGCGCTCCATGTTCGTCGTCGCGCAGTACCGGTGATCAGCTCGACGCGCCGGAACTCACCCGACGACGTGCTATGCGTAAAGCCAGCTTTATTGCTATCATCATCTGTCATTGCCTTACCCCGCATCAATCGCGGAATGATCATCGCTGATTCAGGGTCGCATTGTCAGTGTGGTCACGCCATCACGCTTACTTCTCCTGAAACGGAAGCTCGACGCGGAACATATCCAGTTGCCCCTCAGGATGGACGGCAAGGGCAA
>JANYDZ010000707.1 GCA_025363375.1 Hyphomicrobiales bacterium | reverse complement strand
GAGAGATTGCCCCGCCACACGACATTGAACAATTGCGGCAATTCGTCGAACGAGGTCTTGCGAATGAAACGGCCGACGCGCGTCACCCGGGGATCGCCGCGCGTCACAAGCTTTGCGGCGGTGGCGTCGAGTTGGTCGGTGTACATCGAGCGGAACTTGAAGACTTCAATCATTTCGTTGTTGAATCCGTATCGCTTTTGGCGAAAGAACACGGGACCTTTCGAATCAAGCTTCACCGCCGCGGCGATCACCAGGAACAGAGGCGACAGCAGGATCAGGAACAGCGCGCCGACGACCCGGTCGAAGGCGCTTTTCATGACGACGTCCCAGTCGGCGATCGGTTTGTCGAAGACATCGAACACGGCGACGTCGCCGATGTAGGAATAGGAGCGTGGACGGAAGCGCAGCTTGTTGGAATGCGCCGCAAGCCTGATATCGATCGGCAGCACCCACAACTTGCGCAGCATTTCAAGCAACCGTTGCTCAGCCGTGATCGGCATGGCGAAAATCGCCAGATCGATGCGCGCGTGGCGGGCGAATTCCACGAGATCATCGACATTTCCCAGCTTGGGGAAGCCGCCGACAACGTCCGGCGAACGCACGTCCGTGCGATCGTCGAAAACGCCGTAGATGCGCAGGTCCGTGTCTTTTTGTCTGGACAGATCGTCGAGCAATTGCTCGGCCGCGGGTCCCCCGCCGACGACAACTGTGCGGCGGTCCAGCCGCCCGGCGCGGGTCATCGATCGGACGATCAGCGAAACGACGCTGCGTTCAATCAGCAATGACCCGAGCCCGAGACCAAACCAGCCGAGCATCCAGACTCTTGAATAAACGCCCTCCAGCTTGAGAAAGAACACCGTCGCAAGCGCGGCGAGAAAAACCAGCGCGAAGCCGCCGGCAAGCCGGAAACCCTGCCAGATGGGCGTGCGGAACGCGCCAACGTGGTTGATCTCAAGCGCCTGAAACGTCACCAGGGAGAACGCGGCCATAAAGGGCAGGGCGATCGCATAGGGGGCTGCGCCGCCTTCGTGTGGATGCAGGTAGAACCAGTAAACGAGAGCGCCGGACGCGCACACCACGATGAAATCGAGAATGCGCACAACGCCCGCCACGACAATCGGCGAGTATGCGGGAGCGGCGGTCTGGCGCGACATGGCTTCAGCCAGCGCCAACAACGGAGCGTTGGGACGTTTGGGCGCGTCCGACGCAACCGCCGGGTCGACCCGTTTCAAATCCTCCTTGGCGAACGCTGCCATGTGCCCTCTACTCAATCAGGATGATGCTGAAACAGGAACAGCGTAAGGGCCGCCCGCGCGCAAATTCAGGGCTTCCCAATAACCGTCGATGACGCAGTCCGCCATATTTGAAATGGAAAAACGCCCGGAAACGAAGGCGGCGACGTCGCGGGCGCGCGCCGCGCGCAATGCCGCGTCGCCGACGATTTCCGCCAGCATCGCTTGGCACAGCACTTCGACATTGTCGCAGGAAATAAGCCGGTCGGCGTAGGGGCCGAAAATTTCGGGGATGCCGCCCACGTTGGTGGCGATCATGGGAATGCGCGCGCCGGCCGCCTCCAGCACGATGTAAGGCAGCGATTCCGCGCGCGATGGAACAACCAGCGTGCGCCCGAGCGCGAAGCCCTGGCGCGCCGGCAAGGCGCCAGGGAAAGCGACGAAGGCGCCGAGACCCAAAGCCGCCGCCTGTTCGGTCAATTGTTGCTGGTCTGGTCCCGAGCCGACAAGCACCGCGCGTGGGCAGTATCCCAGTCGTCGCGAGACCTCGGCCAGCGCGAGCAACATTGTATCGATACCCTTGGCCGAACGAAGTTCGCCGACATAGACAAACTCCACGGCGTCGGGCGCAGGCTCGACGGGCACGGTTTCCGCCTCGCTGATTCCGTTCAGGACGATCTTGCGCAAGGCGCGTGTCTGGCCAACGCCGGCCGTGAACCGCCCGGCGATATATTCGCTTTCGAACAGAAAAATATCGGTTGATCGGGCGAGCATTCGTTCAGCGGTCATATAAACGCCATGCAAGCGCGAACCCGGCTTGAAATTAAAACTGCCGCCATGCGGCGTATAAGCGCGCACGGACGTGGAGGCGCCCGGCAGAAACCCGGTCAGACGCGCGAAGAGGCCGCCTTTCGAGCCATGGCCGTGCACGACATCCGGCCGCGCGTCGCGAATACGCGACATCACATGCCCGAGCGCCGTGAGATCGCGCGGGTGCGGATCGCGGCGCATGTTGACGCGGCTGACGCCGAGCTCCAACTGCGGCGAAAGCTCTTCAAGAATCGACGCGGCGCGCTCGCCGCCCGTTGAAAGATCGGTGATCAGCCCCACGGCATGGCCGCGCGCGACCTGTGCGCGCGTGAGATCGAGAACATGACGAAACAACCCGCCGAGCGGCGCGCGCAGAACATGGAGTATTCGCAATCCGCGATCCCCGATTGGTCTTTGCGCCATTGACGCCGCCCCTTCCAGTCAGAATGTAAAAATCAAAAGAAGCGTTCGTGAATCGTCACGGTGTCGCCGGGACGAACGGGATGCGTGAGCGGCACGTTGTAAGTGTACGCCGCGCCGTCAACGACGCGCGTCAGGCTTGCGCCCGATTTTGTCGCACGCGGCGAGAAGCCGCCAGCGACAGCCACGGCGTTCTGGACGT
>JANYDZ010000706.1 GCA_025363375.1 Hyphomicrobiales bacterium | reverse complement strand
CTCGTTTGCGCAATCGCTCGCGGCGGTTCTTTGCGCGCTGGCGGCGGCGCTCGCCATGACGCGAATTTCGCGCAACCAGATAGGCGGGCAGACCGGCGATGTCGCCGGCGCGGCGCAGCAACTCGCGGAAATGGCGTTTTTGTGCGCGCCTTCCGCGCGGGTTTGATCGCGGGCGGGGAAGTTCCTACATGAAGCCGATGGAGCGCATGTCCACCCCCTGTGTGAATTTCTGCTGGATCGATCCCGGCCATGGCCTTTGCGAGGGCTGCGGACGCACGCGCGATGAAGTGGCGCGCTGGTATTTGCTTGGCGAGCCCGAACGCCTCGCCGTCATGGCGCGCTTGAAAGAGCGATTGGCGCGGGCGCTGGACAAGCCGACGCCGGCGACCGGGGCCGCTCGATGAACCGCGGATTGCTGCTCTTTTCAGGTGTTGTCGCGGCGGCTGTTCTCGCCCTCGCCTTGCCAGACGACGCCATGATCGCCGGCGTTGAAGGCGGCGCCTTCGTCGCCAACGCCGCCTATCTGCTCGTCGCCGTCGCGCTGGCGGCCTCGCTGGCGCATCGCTATCAGGGCCGACTGGGCTCAGGCATTCGCGACGCGCTGGCCTGGGCCGCGCTCCTGCTCGTGGCGGTCACGGGATATGCCTATCGCGAATTGTTCACGCCGATCGCGCAACGCGTCGCGGCGGAGTTCAACCCGGGCTCCATCATCACCACGGCGCCGGGAACGGCGGAAGTCGTGCGGCGGCGCGACGGGCATTATCTCGTGGACATGCAAGCGAACGGCAAGAAATTGTCTTTTGTATTCGACACCGGCGCATCCACCGTGGTGCTGCGCGCCGAAGACGCGGGCAAGTTGGGCATCGACGTTTCCAAACTCAATTACACGCTGCCGATTGCAACCGCCAACGGCGTTTCACGCGCGGCCGAGATCACGATCGACCGGTTGAGCGCCGGCACAATCTCCCAGCAGCGCGTGCGGGCGCTGGTCGCCCGGCCCGGCACGCTGAATGAGAATTTGCTGGGCATGAGTTTTCTGGAAAAGCTGGCGTTTTACGGCGTTGAAAACGACCGTCTGGTGATGCGCGGCAAATAGATTTCCTACGCCGCGATCGCCGCGCGCGAAACGCGGGCCACCGCCGCGCGCAAGACATCGACCCCGGCGCCGCGCTTGACCGCTTCCATGGCGAGATGGCGACGGAACGTGCGCGCGCCCGGCAGCCCCGTGAAAAACCCGAGCAAGTGACGCGTCATATCGGCGAGGCGCGCGCCCTCCGCAAGCCGCGCTTCGATATAGGGAATGTAGGCTTCGATCGCGTCGAACTGATTGGCGAAGGGCGCGTCCTCGCCAAACAATTGAGGATCGACGCGCAGCAACAATCCGGGCTCGTGATAGGCGGCGCGTCCCAACATGACGCCGTCGAGATATGCGAGGTGAGACATCGCCTCGGCAAGCGAGCCGATGCCGCCGTTGATCGCAATGGGCAAATCGCGAAACGCGCGCTTCAGTTCATACACCAGCGGATAGTCGAGCGGCGGCACGTCGCGGTTTTCCTTTGGCGAAAGGCCCTTCAACCAGGCCTTGCGCGCGTGTACGAACAGCGCGTCGGCGCCGGCTTTTTTCACGCTGTCCGCCATGGCCCAAAGGGCTTCGCGCGGATCCTGGTCGTCGACGCCGATGCGGCATTTGACGGTGACGGGAATTTTGACGACGGCTTTCATCGCCGCGACGCATTCCCCCACGAGCGCGGGCTCGCGCATGAGGCAGGCGCCGAACGCGCCGCTCTGCACCCGGTCGGACGGGCAACCGCAGTTGAGGTTGATTTCGTCATAGCCGAACCCGGCGCAGATGAGCGCCGCCTTCGCCAGCGCCTCCGGCTCCGAACCGCCAAGCTGCACGGCGAGCGGGTGCTCAACGGCGCAGAACCCCAGCAGTCGCTCGCGGTCGCCGTGGATCACCGCGCCGGTCGTCACCATCTCCGTATAGAGCCGCGCCCGGCGCGACATGAGACGGTGCAGGACCCGGCAATGACGGTCCGTCCAATCCATCATCGGCGCAACGGCAAATCTATAATCATTTATTTTGGCGTATTTTTCTTTCATCTCAATCGCTTTTGTATCTTTCATGCTGTTCTTGTTTTTGCTCGTTTACGCTCATTTTCAGCTGTTTTCCCGCGCCGAAAACAGCAATGCCGCGCCTTGTGCATTGATGCTGTACCAATGTGCGGGAGGAAAAGCGATGGTACGGTCTGACAGCGCCGATTGCCGCTTTAGCCATTCTACGCGTCGCGTTGCCGATTGCGCCGTCCCTCTGCGCCAAATGCGCGGGAATCTGAAGACTTCACAGGCGGGTTTGGCGCCCGCGCCCGAATGGTCTTATAGGTTCCCGATGGCCCGCGTCAGGCGCGTCGATCAATTTCGACGCGCGCGCAAAGGAAACAAACGTGACGTTTGCACCGCCCGCTTCCAGCAAGTTTCTCGGCGCGCTCAAGGGCGCGGTTTACGCCTGCCCGCCGATATGGCTGATGCGTCAGGCCGGGCGTTATCTGCCGGAATATCGGGAGCTGCGCACGCGGGCGCCGAGTTTTCTGGATTTCTGTTACACGCCAAAGCTCGCCGTCGAGGCCACCTTGCAGCCGATCCGAAGGTTTGGTTTTGACGCGGCCATCCTGTTCAGCGACATTCTGGTCATCCCCGACGCGCTTGGACAAGACGTCGGCTTCGAGACTGGCGAAGGCCCGCGGCTGGCGCCTATTGAGACGCGCGCCGATTTCGAAAAGCTGCGGACGGATCTCGATTTCTCGAAACTATCCAATGTGTTTGAAACGGTGGAACGCGTGCGCGGCGCCCTGCCCGGCGATACCGCGCTGATCGGATTTTGCGGCGCGCCCTGGACAGTGGCGAGCTATATGATCGCCGGGCGCGGCACGCCGGATCAGGCGCCGGCGCGGCTCTTTGCCTATCGCCAGCCTGAGGTATTTGCGGCGTTGATCCAGCGCCTGGTTGAAGTCTCCGCGGAATATCTGGTGCGCCAGTTGCGCGCCGGCGCGCAGGCCGCGCAGATTTTCGACAGCTGGTCGGGCGTGCTTCCCGTGGCGGAATTCGAGCGCTGGTGCCTGGCGCCGACACGCGCCATCATCGAGCGCGTGCGCGCGCAAATTCCAGACGCGCGGATCATCGCGTTTCCACGCGGCGCGGGCACGCATTTGTCGCGCTATGCGCCAATCCCCGGCATCGCCGCGCTGGGGCTGGATATTCCCGTCGATCCCCGCTGGGCCGCCGCGAACCTTCCACCAACGCTCGCCTTGCAGGGAAATCTCGATCCGCTCGCGCTGCTGGCGGGCGGCGCAGGCCTCGATGAAGCCGTGGACCGGATTCTTGAGGCGTTCGCGGGGCGTCCGCATATCTTCAATCTCGGCCACGGCATTCTGCCGCCGACGCCGATCGAGCATGTGGAACAATTGCTGCGGCGCGTGCGCGCGGCGAAACAATAGCGGCCCCGGGCCGGCTTGCCTCGCGAACGGCAACGATGGCATGTTTGCGACGGACGTTCGGCGCGACCCGAACGCGTTTGTCGGGGAGATGTTCATGAACCGCCGCCATTTTCTGCGTTCCGTTCCACTGATCGGGTGACGCGGGCGATGCGCGCGTGGGTTTTGCCGTGGCTGGCGGCGCTGGGAGCCTCCGCTTCGCTCGCGCAGGACTTCCCAACGCGGCCGATCAAGATCGTCTCCCCCTATTCGGCGGGCGGTCTTGGCGACATTCTGCCGCGGCTGGTAGGCAAATCCTTGCAGGAGCAACTGGGACAATCCGTAATCGTCGAAAACATCCCCGGCGCCAGCACGATCATGGGCACGGCGGCGGTGGCGAAAGCCGCGCCCGACGGATATACGCTGCTGTTCACCAGCGCGACCGCCATGGCGGTCAATCCAACCTCGCAGAAGAATCTTCCCTACGATCCACTGCGCGATTTCGCGCCGGTGTCGCTGGCGTTCAACTCGGCGTTTTATCTCATCGTGCATCCCAAACTCGGGGTGAACTCCCTCGCCGAGCTTGTCGCCCTGGCGAAAGCCAGGCCGGGCCAACTCACTTACGCCTCGGGCGGCAACGCCACCGCGAGCCATTTTGCCGGAGAATTGTTCAAGACGCGCGCCGGCGTCGATATCGTTCATGTCCCCTACAAAGGCGCGGGACCCGGCCTCGTCGATGTCATGGGCGGACACGTGGACATGACGTTCGAAGCGTCCGGCGCCGAGATTGCCAGGCAGGGACAATTGCGCGTGCTCGCCATGAGCGCGGCACAACGCTCGCCGGAAGCGCCGGATATTCCCACCATGCAGGAAGCGGGCATTGCCGATTACGAAGTCAATGTGTGGTTCGGCTTTGCCGCGCCGGCGGGAACGCCCAGGCCTGTTGTGAACTTGTTGTCGCGCGAGATCGGCAAAGCGTTGGCGCAGCCCGCGTTGCGCGAGAAAGTGCACGGCGTCGATATCACGCCGTCAACGCCCGAGGCGTTCGCGGCGCGCATTCCCGCCGACATCGCCTGGTGGCGAAAGCTTATCGCCGAAACGAAGATTACGTTTGAGTAAGGCCTCAATAGGTCGGCCATAGGCCCGGCGTCGCCAGTTCCAGCACATGGCCGTCGGGGTCGCAAAAATACAGGCTCGTCCCGCCGCGCTTCCATTTGTACTCGCCTGTAAGCGCTACATTGTGGGCCGCGAGCCTGTCTCGCCATTCCGGCAGCGCCTCGGTCTTGACCGCGAAGGCCAGATGCAGGCGCCCGGCCCCGCCGTGTCCCGGCACTTTGCCGCCTTCGTCGACGACATCGCCTGTTTCCGCGCCCTTGGGGAACAGCAGCAGCACGCCCTGCCTGCCGGCGTCCAGCGCGATCAGGCGGCGGCTGGCGAAAATCGGCTTCAGGCCGAGAACATCGCTATAAAAACTTGCGGAACGCGCGATGTTTTCGACGTAGAGAGATGTTTCCAGTATTCCCTCGATATCCGGCATTGCAACGCCCTCCTCCGCCCGGCGCCGCGCGGCGTCTAAGCCCAACGTATAAGCGTCCGCGCCGGCTTGCGCCTTGCATTCGCGGCGCCCATGCTTAGGTTGCCAAAGCGTTGCGGGCAAATGGCGTGGCGGGAGTGCTTTGTCGGTGTCGGATGAAATCATCCTCGAAACGCGAGGGCTGACAAAAGAGTTTCTCGGGTTCGTCGCGGTGCGCGATGTGAACCTGCGCGTGCGCAAGGGCACGATCCACGCCTTGATCGGCCCCAACGGCGCGGGCAAGACGACGTGCTTCAATCTTCTGACGAAGTTTCTCGATCCGACGAAGGGGAGCATCCTTTTCAAGGGCCGCGACATTACCTCGGCGCGCCCCGCGGACGTGGCTCGAAAGGGGATCGTGCGCTCCTTTCAGATTTCCGCCGTGTTCCCGCATCTGACGGCGCGCGAGAATGTGCGCGTGGCGTTGCAGCGCCAGCGCGGCGGCAATTTCGATTTCTGGCGCTCCAAGCGCGCGCTCGATACATTCAACGGCAAAGCGCTTGAACTGCTTGAAGATGTCGGCCTCGCCGAATTCGCGGAAACGCCCGCCGTTGAAATGCCCTACGGGCGCAAACGCGCGCTGGAAATCGCGACAACGCTGGCGCTCGACCCGGAAGTCATGTTGCTCGACGAGCCCATGGCGGGCATGGGACACGAGGATATCGACAAGGTCGTCGATCTCATACGCCGCGTTTCGAAGAACCGCACCATCCTCATGGTCGAGCACAATCTCAACGTCGTCGCCAATCTCTCCGATACGATCACGGTGCTGACGCGGGGCGCGGTGTTGACCGAGGGAGATTACAAAACCGTCTCCGCCAAC
>JANYDZ010000667.1 GCA_025363375.1 Hyphomicrobiales bacterium | reverse complement strand
GCGTCGCATCCACGCTCGCGGCCCCCGCCGACTGGATGGTCAAGGCGGGCGCCGACTGGATGGCGCCGCTGCCGGATGCAAGTCCGCTCGGAGCGCTGTCGATTCCCGGCACGCACGACAGCGGCGCGCGCTTCGGCAATTACCTCTGCCAGACGCAGACCTGGCCAATTGAACCCATGCTGATGGCGGGCGTGCGTTATCTCGACATTCGCAATCGTCGTTCGGGCGCCGACTTCGCCATTCATCACGGGCCGTGTTTTCAGAGGATGAACTTTGGCGACGTGCTCGACATCCTGAACAGGTTCCTGGCCGCGCACCCGCGCGAAGCGGTGATCATGCGGGTCAAGGAAGAATACAAACCGGCTAAAAACAGTCTGGCATTTCGCGATATATGGGCGCGTTACGCGGCGCGCGGCGGAAGCCGCTTGCTGAAAGCGACCGGCGCCATTCCCACGCTCGGCGAAGCGCGCGGCAAAGTTCTCGTTCTGCGCGACGCCGCGTTTGACGGCTATGGCGTCTCCTTCAACGACGAAGCTGTAAAAACTCAGGACGTCTGGCAGGTTTTCGATTCGCCGAATCTCAATCCGCAGGGCGCCGACACGGCTTCGGTCTTCCAGAAGATCAATTTGATCAAGGCGCATATCCTCGCCGCGCGCGAGAAAGGGCCTTCAGGCAAAAGCCTGTTCCTGAACCATCTCAGCGGCGCGACCGGCGTGTCGCCGATCGAGCTGGCGCGGCAGGTCAACCGCGAAATTTTCAATTCGATCGCGGCGCGGGAGCGGTCGGGGCCGCTTGGCGTGCTGATTATGGATTTTCCGGGCGAGGCCTTGATTCATCAAATTCTGAAAGCGAATTTCGAACCGCGATGAAGCCGTCGCCGCGCAAACAACACGGGCGGCCCTTTGGACCGCCCGCATGTCGCCCCGGCAACCAAATGCGTCAATTGGCGACGTAGTTCCCGTATTTGATCAGATTGGCTTTCTGCGCCTCGTTGCGCGGCGGCAGTTTGAACAGCTTGTGCGCCGTGCCGCCGAGAATATTGTGACGCGCCTTGTCCGTGAGGAACGGCAGGTCCCAGATGGTCGAGGGCAGATCGAAATCCCAGTGCGGATAGTCGGAGGCGTAGAGCAGCGAGTTTTCCGCGTCCATCATGCGGAACGTGCATTCGAGCGCGTCCATGTCCTGAATTTCCATGGGCTGCACGGAATAATACATGTCGCGCATATAGTCGGACGGCTTTTTCTTCAACAGCGGACATTCGGAGGGGCGCAACATGTATTCGTGGTCTATGCGCTGCATGACGAAGGGAATCCACGCCAGGCCCGACTCGATCCAGATGACCGGCATCTTGGGGAAGCGTTCGCCCATGCCGTTCACGACCCAGTTCGTGCAATGCAGGATATTGTACCAGGAGAAGCCCAGCGCATGCGCCGCGAGGAAGCGGTTGCAGCTCTGGAAGGTGTGATCGCCCCACGAGGGACCCGAGTGGAACGACAGCACGAGGCCACGCTCCTCAATGGCGCGATAGACCTTCATATAGGCGTTGTCGTAGACGCCCATTTTCGGGCGCACCGTCGTCACCATGAAACCGCCAACGCCCTTGCGATGACCAAAGGTCTCGACCTGGCGCAGACAGGCATCCGGATCGCTGAAGGGCAGCGACAGCATGGTGAAGAGGCGGCCGTTTGATTCCGGCAAGGCCTTCTCGGTAACCCACCGGTTGTAGGCCCAGCACAGCTCGACCTCCATTTCCTTCTGCGGATGCAGGCCGATGGAGAGCATGCCGGTCGGGAAGAGGCAGGAATAATCGACGCCCATGGCGTCCATCCAGCGATGGCCCAATTGAATGTCGCGGTGCGGACCGCCGGCGTCGGTCTTCTCGCTTGAGCGCAGCGGATAGCGCGTCACGCGCCCGCCCATATCCTGATAACCAAAGCCCGAAGGCGCGACCGAGCCGCGGCCGCCCTTGGCGCGCGAAGCCTGCGCCAATTGTTTCAGAACGTCGTTCTCCATGAAAGGGAGAATTTCGCCAAAGCTCTCGTTCTCGTAATGATGGGCGTCGACATCGATGCAGAGCACATCGTCAAAGCCCTTGGCGCGCTTCTGCTTTTCCGCGTGCGCCAGCAGTTTCGTTGTGTTGAGTTCATCGACTTGTACACGTCGGCCGCGGTCAGCAATGAGGTCCATGAGTTTCCTCCATTTCAAAAGTGAGGGCAGATCGCCGGTTCAAACGCCCGACCAGCTCTGCCACATGCCCAGTTCAAACACCTGCAGATCAACCGCCTTCAGCAGCGCTCCGCAGAGTATCATTGCGTCGGTTCCGGTGATCGCCATGCGATGGTCGACCACCGGGAATTTGTTGCCCGCGTCAATATTGGCGCTGTAAAGCTTGCACAGAGCCTGCATCAGCGCCTGTATCGCTTCGGGCGTCAAGACCCCGAGATCGCCGGCAACGAGTTTTGCTTCAACCATCGCCGCGAGTTTGCGCGCTTCGTCGGACGCCGGATTGGACGGCGCGACGATGCGGACAGGCGCGGGAATTTTGCGCAGAAGTACCACCTTCTTCGGCTTCCCGGCGGCGGGTTTGGCGCGCTTTGCAGCGTTGGCTTCGGACGCGGATTTCACAGCGCCCCCGGCTTGTTTGCCGGACGCGGCCTGCGCCGTGTCCCTCGGCTTCACGCCTTCCAGCATCGCCTTGATGAAGTTCACCTTGTCGGAGCGGGACATGCCGGCGTCGCTCGCGACTTTATCAAAGCCGCGCGAGACTTTGGCGACAGGCGCCTTTGCGGCGACCGTCCCGACTTTTCCCGCTTTGGCGCTGTCAGGCGACGACATAAACATCGTTTCCTTTTGTCACGACATCGTACTTGCGCAGTTTCACGCGCTTGTCCTTTACGTGACAGCCGGTCTTCATGTCGTATTCGTAGCCGTGCCACGGGCACACGAAGTTCATGTCGTTGGTGAAGTGCAAACCCATTGAGGTCTTGTCGGGGCGCAAACGCTCCTCGACATTGGCGATGGTGAGGCCCTCACAGGCGGGGCCGCCCTGGTGCAGGCAGAAGTTCGAATAGGCGTAGAATTCGCCTTCGTGTCTGAAAACGCCGATCTCTTCCTCGCCGATGCGCAGGATCTGGCGATCCCCGTCCTTGAATTCCGATAGTTTGCCAATGAATTGCTCGGCCATGAGCGCTCAACCTCCCTTGCGCTGAACAATGCGCGCACGTCGCGCACCATCGCTGTCGCTAGTTCTAGGACGGGAACTTGTCCCATGTCCAAGACTTTCGCGTTGGGGGAGCCCAAGGTTTTACTTGGGACAGAACAGGCCGGACAGCGCCCGGGGCGGTCTGCGCGCGGACCGCCCCGGGACTCCCGCGAGGAACCGGCTGACTCTTTGTCGGCAATGTCGCGGCATAAAACAGGCCAGCGTCGGAAGCGGTCAATGCGGAAAAAAGCGGGATTCCGGCTGATGGAGTTGTTCGGGAACCACGCGCTGGGAAAACCTTGGGGCAAACCCGCGTCGCGCGGGCTGCCCCAGGCCTCCGGCAGGGGGACGGTTTGACAAAATTGTTCAGTTAAAAAATACTTCCCGGCCGGAAAGCGAGCCAAGCTCACGCCGACATGTAAAATCCGCCCGCGTCGTCGCCTTGCAGAAAATCGCGCAATTCATGCCGCTCCAGAACGGCCCGAATGGCGGCCATGCGTTCGCGCACCAGGTTCACGGACACCTCCGCGAACAGTTCGCTCGCCAGATGGGCCAGACGACCGACCGACATTGGCGTTGCCGCTGCAGCCATCAAAAGGCTGACGAGGCAGCGATCGAGACCGGACAATTGCCCCAACAGATCCGGCGCTTCAAGCAAGCGCGCCGGGAAGGGAAACGACTTGCCGCCATTTTCAAAGTGGAGCGGCGCGCCAGCTTTATTTTCTCGAACCTGCCGCGCCCTTTCAAGGAACAGGCGCGGACTTTCGTCACGCGGGCGATCCGTCGCCGGTAGATCCGCAATCGTGCCGCCATTGGCCAAATGCCCGGACGCCGGCGCGTTGGCTCGACGCTGTTGCGCCAGGGGGCCTTTGTGTGCATCGTCTTTCGTGTTCATATTCATCTGACCGATATTGAAAAGGTCCCGGATCGGAGCGACCGGTTGGAGAAATCTTCGTCGATGCCCCCGCAAATTGTAAGAAAGTTGCCGCGATTAACCTGTTACATGGATCATTCGCTCCCGGCCCTTTGGGCAACAAGCGAATTTAGCAACGCGACGCGGCAACGTGCGACGAGCTGAAAGCGTGAAAGCCTTTATATTACATATTACTAGCCGCTCCCGCGCGTATCCGGGATAAAATATTCCCGCCGATTTGCTTTCGCGGCAGCATCCGCCTGAATTTATATGCCTGAACTTTTGGGATGAACTTTAGGGATTGTGGCGTGAACCATATGGCCTAAAGTAAGGATCAAGGAGCCATGGTCCATGGCGGAACCTTTCAGTTTTACGGAGGAACAGTCTGACTTGATACGCGCGGCCCTTGCGCGGCTGTGCGGCGAACCGCAATTCGTCAGTTCGCCTTCGCTGAGGGAGATGCTTCGTTTCGTGGTCCAAACGACGCTCGATGGCGGCGCGGAAAGTCTGAAAGCCTATACGATCGCGACGCAGGCTTTGGGGAGGCCGGCCAACTTCGACCCGCAGGCGGATCCGATCGTGCGGGTCACCGCCACCCGTTTGCGACGCGCGCTCGAATCACATGCGCAGGGAAAGGGCAGAGACGAACCGGTTCTGATCGGGCTGGAGCGGGGCTCCTATGTGCCGCGATTTGTCTGGCGCGAGGCGCTGCGGGAAGCAAAGGCAACGAAGGTCCCGCCGACCGCCGATTCCCCTATCGCCGAATCTTCCAGCACGTTTGCGCCGCCCGCCCCTCAAGGCGCGCGATTGCGGGTTTGGGCGGGACTTGCCGCGATCGGACTCGCGATATTGGTCGGCGCGATCTTCGAATTCGCGCCGCGCTGGTGGGAACCCGCCGCGGCTCACAAACAACCCGCGGCGGCGCGTCAGCACGAAAAGGTCGTCGCGGACGCGCCGATCCCGGCGCTCGAATTGCGTCCGACCCTGATCGTCGGAGCGATCAACTACACCAACGGCACCAAGGCGATGGAGGCGGTGGGAGGACAAATAAGATCGCGGTTCATCAGCGCGATCCGGCCCTTCGACGACATACTCGACGTCAAGGACAGCCCGCAGTACGACAGGGACAGCGCGGCGGCTCCCCTGACCTACCTGCTGGAGACAAGCGTTGGCCTGCGCGGCGACAACGTGGTCGTCAGCACCAATGTTTCCTATCTCGCAACGGGCGTGTCGATTCATACCTGGGTCTACGACGAGCCGAAAAGCAAGGACTTCGACCCCGCCCGGGTCACGTCGATGGTCGAGACGCTCGCGGTTGCTCTGGGCAAGCCATACGGCGTCATCTCCTCCCACGCGTGGCGTATATTGGCGCCTGATAAGGAGGTCCCGGGGGCGTACGGCTGTCAGCTTCGGGTTTTTCGATATTGGCAAACTTATTCACGAGAAACATTCGACGAAGCCTTTGACTGCGTCCGGCGTCGCCTCGCGGTCGATCCGGACTCCGCGTCGGCCCTGTCCAATCAGGCCTTTTTATACACCGAGGCGATTCGCGCCCGATACCTGTTGCCGGATCCCGAACCCGTGGCCTCCGCCGAATTGCTGGAACGCGCGCTGAAGTCCGCCAACAAGGCGGTGCAAGCCGCGCCTTCCAGCGCGCGCGCGCACAGCGCGATGGCCGCCGCCTACATGATCAACGGGAATTTTTCAGAAGCGATCGCCTCGGCGCGCGAAGCTCTGTCGCTCAATCCCCGGGACCCTGAATTGCTGGCGGATCTCGGCGCGAAGCTGGCGCAGACCGGCGCCTATCGGGAAAGCGTCGACCTTTTGGGCCCGGTGATCGCCGAGGGCGGCGCGCAACCTCCCTGGCGGATCATCTTCGCCGCGCTCGGCAATTACATGCTGGGCGAGAATGTTGAACTGACGCGTCTGGCCGGCATGTTGAAAAAAGAAGATGGCCTGTTGTCCCTGACCGTCCAGTTGCTCGCCGCCCTGGCGCGCGGCGACAGCGACGCCGTCCAGATCGCGCGGGTGGAAATGGCGGAGATCGCGCCAAAGGGACACGATCAGATTTTGAGCGCGCTGGCCAACCGAATCTACAACGCCGCCCTGCTCGACCGAATTTCCGCGGACATCGCTCCGATTTTTCCAAAATGACGGGGACGGGCCGGGGGCGTGCGCGCCGTTTTCACCGCAGCGCCCGCGCATGGACGCCGCATGCCCGCAACAGCCCCGCCGCGACGCCCTCGCAGAAACGCTGAATATCCGCCTCGTGCGAGAACGGCGCGCGCCTGGCGGGCCTCACCAGATACAACGTGCGGGTGATCGAGGGCCGATCGATGCGGCGCGCCAGCAATTCCCCCGCCGCTATTTCCTTCGGCGCCAGTGAAAACGGCATGATAGTCGCGCCGCCCCGCGCAATCAGCGCCTTCATCGAGCCGATGGAATGCACTTCATAGGCGAGCCGCATGGTCAACGACAGCCGTCGCGCCTCCGACTGCACGATATTGCGAATGACGCCGCGCTCGCCCGCGATCACGAGATCGTGGGTGAGCGCCTCGGCAAGTGAAACCGGTCCATCGCCGCCGCTGTCGCCTTTGGCTGTCACCAGCAACAAATCTTCTTCAAGCAGCGCGACGCGTTCGAGGTCGGGACGATCCGCGACATTCCAGCAAAAAGCGATATTGAGCTGACCGCGGTCCAGCGCGTCGAGCAATACAACGCTGCGCTCCTCCACAAGCGAGAGATGCACGCCGGGCATGTCTTCGCGCGCGTTGATGAGCAGGTCGGGGCCCAGCAGCAGCATGAGACTCGGCGGCACGCCGAGAACCACGTGATCCGTCCTGGTCGCGCCAAGCGATTTCAGCTCGCGCTCGACGGCCTCGACTTCGGCGACAATCTTGCGCGCGCGGGCGCACAACAGCGAACCGGCCTGCGTCGGCGTGACGCCGCGCGAATGGCGCACCAGCAAATCGACGCCAAGTTCAGCCTCAAGTTGACGCATCTGCGCGCCAAGCGCGGGCTGGGCAATCTTCAATTGCTCGGCGGCGGCGGTCATGTTGCCGGCCTCGACCACTTTGATGAAATAGGCGAGTTGACGAAGGTTGATGGGGACCTCCCGGCAAGCGCGTCTTCATTTGCGCGCCTGTCACAAAACCATAGCGGATGCGCGCGGGCTGCGGTAGGCTTCCTTCACGCGGCCGGGATCGGTCCCGAAAACATCAGGGAGGACGACATGCAGGAGGACAAATCCGTCGATCGGCGCGGGTTTCTCAAAGTCGTTGGCGGCGCGAGCGCCGTCGCGGGCGCGGCCGCCGCCACCCAGCCTGGAACCGCGGCCGCGCAGACACCCATGCAGCACAATATGCCCGCGGCGGCCGCGGGCGCCGCGTCCGACCGGCTGAGCGGCTGGGCCTTTTTCAATCCCGATGAAGCCGCTTTCGTCAAAGCGGCGCTCGACACTCTGATCCCCGCCGACGCCACCGGGCCGGGCGCGGTGGAGGCGGGCTGCGCAACCTACATCGACCGCCAGCTCGCCGGCGCCTATGGGCGCGGCGCACGGCTTTATTTGCAAGGTCCCTTCGCACAAGGCGCGCCGCAGCAGGGCTATCAATTGCCGCTGACGCCCGCCGAACACATCCGCATAGGGATCGCGGACGTCAACGCCTATGCGCGCAAGACGAAGCAGAAATTGTTCCAGGACCTCGCGCCCGCCGACCGCGCCGCGATCATGACCGAGGTCGACACCGGCAAGGCTGAACTCGCAAATGTTGCGGCCGGCGGATGGTTCAATATGTTTCTCGCCCTGACGATGGAAGGATACTTCGGCGACCCCATGTACGGCGGCAACAAGGACAAGGCCGTGTGGAAAATGATCGGCTTCCCCGGCGTGCCCGGCATGTACTCGGAGGTCATCGAGCAATACCGCAACAAGCCCTATCCCCACACGCCCAAATCCATTCAAGATTTCGCCTGAACGTCGAAACAGGGAGAAAATATCATGGCTACCCGTTTGAACCCCGTCGACGTTCTGCTCGTTGGCTACGGCTGGACCGGCGGCATCATCGCCAAGGAACTCGCGTCCACAGGCCTCAAAATCCTGGCGCTGGAGCGCGGCGGTCCGCGCGACACCAATCCCGATTTCTTGGAGCCGGCGAAAGACGACGAATTGCGCTTCGCCCTCCGCCACGAGTTGATGCAGGACGTGTCGAAGGAGACGCTGACCTTCCGCAACAACCGCGCGCAAACGGCTTTGCCCATGCGGCAGCTTGGCTCGTTTCTGCCGGGCAACGGCGTCGGCGGCGCGGGCGTTCACTGGAACGGCGTAACGTGGCGCTTCAATCCCTGGGATCATTCGGCGCGCAGTCAGACGGTGGCGAAATACGGCGAAAAGATTATCCCCGAGGGCATGTTCCTGCAGGACTGGGGCGTCACCTATGACGAGCTCGAACCCTATTACGACAAGTTCGAAAAAACCTGTGGCATCTCGGGCAAAGCCGGCAATCTCAACGGCGCGAAGATCGCGGGCGGCAATGTTTTCGAAGGTCCGCGCAAGAACGAATATCCGAACCCGCCGCTCAAGCAGACGCACGGCGGCGCGCTGTTCGAGAAAGCGGCGAAAGAACTCGGCTACAATCCCTTTCCGACGCCCTCGGCCAACGCCTCGCGCGTCTACACCAATCCCGACGGCGTGACGTTCGGCGAGTGTCACTACTGCGGCTTTTGTGAACGTTTCGGCTGCGAAGTGAACGCCAAAGCCAGTCCGCATTTCACTGTCATGCCGATCGCCGCGAAAAACCCGAATTTCGAACTGCGCACGCACGCCAACGTTATGAGGGTGCTGCTCGATTCCACCGGCAAAAAAGCCACCGGCGTCGTCTACGTCGACGCGCGCGGCCGCGAATTCGAACAACCCGCCGATCTCGTGGTGCTCTCCGCCTATGCGCTCGGCAACGTCGCGTTGATGCTGTGGTCGGGCATCGGCAAGCCCTATGATCCCGTGACGAACGCCGGCGTCGTCGGCCGCAGCTACGCCTATCAGGCGTCAAGCGGCGCGACGGTGTTCTTCGACGAGAAAACGTGGCTGAACTCGTTCATGGGCGCGGGCTCGCTCGGCGTGAACATCGACGATTTCAACGCCGGCAATTATGATTTCGAAAAGATGGGATTCATCGGCGGCGGCGGCATTGGTTCGTCAACGTCAGGCGCGCGGCCCATTCAGTTCCGTCCCGTGCCGCCCGGCACGCCGCGCTGGGGCGCCGACTGGAAGAAGGCGACGGTGAAACATTACCTGCACACCGGCAACGTTTCCAACCAGGGCTCGAACATGGCGCACCGCGCCAATTATCTCGATCTCGATCCCACCTATCGCGATATTTACGGGCGTCCGCTGATGCGCATGACCATGGACTTTCTCGACAACGAGCAAAAGCAGATGCGCAGCCTCAATCAGAAATGCGCGGAAATCGGACGCGCCATGGGCGGGGCCATCGTCGAGCCGCGCACCAACCCGATCCCCTATTCGATCGTGCCCTACCAAAGCACGCACAACACCGGCGGCGCGGTCATGGGCGCCGATCCGCGCGTCAGCGCGCTCAACAAGTACTGCCAGGTCTGGGACGTGCCCAACGTCTTCGTCACCGGCGCCTGCGTCTTCCCGCAAAACGCCGGCAAAAACCCGACAGGCCCCGTGGGCGCGCTCGCCTACTGGATCGCCGACGCGCTGAAAGAGAAGTATCTGAAAAAGCCGGGCGCGCTGGTGCCCGTGTGAAGCTGCAAAAGTTTCCGTACTTGACAAGGTTGCCCAGGTTGCCTAGATATAGCCCATGACAAACCGCAATCACGTCTTCAAACCCCAACCCTCGACCTCGCCTCTCTACGCAAAAGAGGAGCCGGGCCATCATTTCTATAATCCCTCTCCGGGTCTGGACATATCCGCCTATGTGCCCGGCCCACGGGCCCGCGCCATCCTTCGCGGCGTCAAAATCGCCCAAGATGATTTGCGCGCCTCCGGTGGCGCCTATGAGCTGGAGCAGGTGCGCGAACTCCTGCATGGGGTGTCGCGGCAAAGCATAGACAAGCGCGTCAACGAGGGCAGCTTGCTGGCTGTCCCCGGTCCCGGCAACAAGCGCTACTACCCCGCCGTCCAGTTCACCGACGACGGTGAGTTGGTCGAGGGGATGAAGCAGATGCAAAAGGCGCTGCCCACCAAAAGCGGTTTTGCCATCCTCAACTTCCTCGTCCACCCGGATGAACGACTCGGGGGGGGCAAACCCATCGATCTGTTGAAGGCTGGCAAGATCGATCTGGTGGTTGAAGCGGCAAGTCGCATGGGTGAGCAGGGCGCGTGACAGCGCCGCTGCCGCCCGCCGATATCGCATCGCGCGAGCCGCAGTTGATCCATCTCAAGCAGGGAAGCCTGATCGAGAGGATTTTCGCCGCGGCGCACAACCCCGTCCATTTTGACCGCAGCCGCAATGGGCGCCTGAATGCGCCCGATGCAAGCTATGGCGTCCTCTACGCCGCGCAGGAGATACGCGGCGCCTTCGCGGAAACATTTCTCCGCGTGCCGGGCCGCCGCTTGATTCCGCTGGATCTCGTCGCCGCCAAGGCGCGCGCGCAGCTCAAACTGACCCGCGATCTGCGCCTGGTGCAACTCGCGGGCTTTGGTCTCGCCCGGATGGGCGCGACCGCCGAGGTGACGCATGGCGGACTGCCTTACGACGCGCCTCAGGCCTGGTCGAAGGCGCTCCGCGATCACCCGGACAGGCCCGATGGCGTCGCCTACATGGCGCGCCACGACGACGAAGCCATCTGTTACGCGCTCTTCGATCACGCGCCGCCCTGTGTCATCGAACACGCGCGGGAAACCAGCCTCGACCATGACTGGTTCTGGGAGCTTGCGGACGTCTACGACCTGGGCGTCGCGCCGTGACGGGTTCCGTCAAACCGCGACGGCCTTGCGCGCGAGTTCGCCCGCGTCCTTCAGCGATTCCAGTTTCCAACACAGTTCCCGCAATTCGTCGCCCTGCTTCGCCGGCAGCACATCGCGCACGAGGCCGTTGAATTTGTCGATCAGCTTGTCTTCCGTCATCGGGTTCGCAACGCTGCCGATGGCGTGTTGCACGTGCTTCTTCAGCACGCGGCCGTCGTTGAGCGTAACGGCGACATAAACCTCGTCCTCGTTAATGGCCTCCTCGGAGACGGCGTCGACCTTGTCGCGCAGCGCGATGACGCGCCGGTCGCGCACAACGCCGTCGGCATATTCCTTCTCGCCCGCCGCGCCATAAATGATCGCCGCCTCGCAGGAGTGATAGACGCTGAACTTGCCTTCAAGGCCCGTCTGCGGCGTCTTCTTGCCGGTGAGCTCCAGCACCAGCGGATCAACGCGCAGATCGATCTTCGCGATGTCCTCGGCCTGCAGGCGGTGCTCGTTGCGCAACTGAATGCAGCCGTCGATGGCGGGATGAATGACGATGCCGCAAGCGAAGGGCTTGTAGGAATTGAGCGCCGTCTCCCAGACCTCGCCGAGCTTGCCGATGATCTCGTTGAAATCGCGCTTCGTCGACATGACATGGGCGAACCCGCGCGGCGCTTCGAGCACGCGGTTGGAACTGGTGTAGTTCTGCCGCGCCAGCAGCGCCGAAGCGACGCCGTTCTGCGCCGCGCGCCCGGGATGAAAGCTCTTCGTCATCGTGCCGAACATTTCACGAAAGCCCGACGACTGCGTTCCAGCGAGGCCGAGCGCCCAAACCATCTGTTGTTCATCGAGGCCGAGCAGCTTGCCCGCCGCGGCCGCCGCGCCGAACACGCCGGCCGTGCCGGTGATGTGCCAGCCGATGTCGTAATGCTGCGGATAAACCGAGTTGCCGATGCGGCACTCGACTTCAACGCCGAGAATGAAGGCGTGCAGCAATTGCGCGCCGGTCACCGGCATCCATTCGGCCATCGGCAGGATGGCGGAGGCGACGGGGCCCGCGGGATGAATGATCGTCTTCAGATGCGTGTCGTCGAAGTCGAACACGTGGCTCGAAATACCGTTGAGCAACGCGGCGTGCATCACGTCGAAGCGCTCCTTGCGGCCCAGAATGCCCGCCTGTTCCGGGCCGGAAAACGGCTTCAGCGCGGCGATGGCGCGGTCAAGCGTTTCGTGACGCGAGCCGCCGACCGCGCAGCCCATCCAGTTGAGAAAGGAAGCGACGCCGGATTTGCGCACGTTGGCGGGAATGTTCTCGAATTTGGAATCGACGACCCATTTGGCGAGAATGCGGGTGACTTCGGTCATGGTTTTTCCTTTGAGCGTGATCTTTGAACGCCGCCTTACGGCATGTAGGCGCCGCCATTGGCGTGAATGGTCTGCCCGGTGACGTAGCGCGCGTCGGGACCGCCGAGATAGCGCGCGAGCCTGGCGATTTCTTCGGGCCGGCCGCGGCGTCCGATGATCGGCGCATTGACCTTGTGATGGTCGGGATATTCCACCGCGGTGCGTCCTCGCACCGTTTCGATCATGCCGGGCACAAGACAATTCACTGTAATGCCGCTCCTGGCGAATTCATGCGCCAGGGCGCGCGTGAGGCCAACGAGGCCGGTCTTGGCCGCCACCACATGCGCGCGGTTTTTCGCGCCCGTGTGCGCGGACATGCCGCCCATGTTGACGATGGCGCCGGCGCCGCTGGCCAGCAGATGCGGCAAGGCCGCCCGCGCGCAAAGATAGGCCGCGTCGAGAATCGTCCCCATGACTTCGCGCCATTGCTCGAAATCGAGCTCGGCCAAGGGGCTTTCGCGGCGCACGGCGGCGTTGTTGACGAGAATATCGATGCGGCCGAATTCCTTGTGCGCGGCGTCCATCAGGCGCGCCACGTCGGCTTCAACAGTCACGTCGGCGACGACGAAAATCGCTCGCCCGCCGGCAGTCTTGATTTCCTCTACAACCGCGGCGCATTCATCCGGCGAGGAGCGGGCGTTGACGACGACCGCCGCGCCCGCGCTCGCCAGTTCCAGGGCGATGGCGCGGCCGATGTTGCGCGCGCTGCCGGTGACGACGGCGACGCGGCCTGCAAGTTCACGCCTCTCGCTCATGAGCGAAACTCCTTGAGAACGCCAAGGTCGGGGGCCTTGTAGACACGCGCGGAAACCGCGCGCAGCCTTTCCGCCTTCGCGCGCGGCCAGCCGCCGTAAACGCCGTTGTCGACGCATTTGGCCTCGACATCCGCCGTCGAAAGAGGCGCATGAGCCCCGCCGCGCATATGGGGCTGGTTGATTTCGACGACCTTCCCGTTTTTCAGCGCGGCGCGCAAATGGCCGGTGAAATTTTTCGGATATTCGTCGTCGGGATTGATCTCGTAGCGGATCTTGCCCGCCAGTTCGCGCGCCACGGGGTCGGCGACGCGCGCCTCGGTGAATTGCGCCAGCCCCGCCTTGCCGTCCAGAAATCCAATCGCCATGCAGAACGGCGTCGAGAACTTCGCGTGATAGGGCGTCCGCGGATTGTGCTTCACCTCCAACGGCTCCCACAGGCGATGCACCGTGCCTTCGCCAACCCGGCAGAGAATGTCCGATATGTCGTCGGCGCGCACGCCTTCAGCCGCCAGTTTGATTGCGCAATCGATAAACGGCTGCGTCATGGTTCCGCAGGCGTAGGGCTTGAAGGCGATATCGTCGATCAGCCATCTCCTTCCGAGCCCGTCGAGCAAGGGCGCGTAATCCGGCTTCACCGAAGGCGCGAAGGCCTTGTAGAAGCCGTGCGAACCCTCGAACACCGTGCGCGGTCCCAGGAATCCGCCGCGCGCCATCAGCGCCGCGCGGACGCCCGATTGCGCCGCCCAGCCCGCGTGCATGCGTTTCGTCCAGGCGCCCTCGGCGAGATATTCAATGATGCCGGAAGCCATGCTGCCGGCGACGCCCATGGAGGAAACAATTTTATCCCGGTCGAGGCCGAGCGCGACTGCGACAGCGCCGGCCGCCGCCATGCAGCCGAACACCGCGGTGGGATGAAAACCGGCGGCGTGGATCGCCTTTGGCGTCACGAGGCTGAGGCGGCAAAGCAGTTCGCAGCCAGTGGCCACGCCCAACAGAAATCGGTCGCCGCCAAGCCCCTCGCGTTCGCAAATCGCCATGACGGCGGGAATGACGACGGCGCCGGAATGCACGGGGCCGCCCTCGAACGTATCGTCGTAATCCTCGCCATGGGCCGCGGTCCCGTTGATCAGCGCGGCGCTGAAAGCGTCGAACCCGCCGGAATGGCCAAAGGCCGTGCAGGCTCCGGCCTCGGCGGCGCCCAGCGTCGCGCGCACATAATCTTCATGGCGCGCGGAGATGCAAAGGCCCGCGACGTCGAGAAACAGTTTGCGGCAGATTTCGACGGTCGACTCCGGGAGCGCTTCCGGGTCGGTTGCGGCGAGCCAGTCGGCGATTGCCTCGGCGATGGAGTGCTTGGCTGTTTGGGTCATGCCCCCGCCAATAAAGTGTCTGCGCGGGCGGATCAATCCGTAGGTCCATCAAGGCCCGCGCCGCGCTGGAACGGCGACATTGAAGAATGCGTCGAAGCCGCGGCTAAATGGAACCCGGTCCGCCCCCGCCGCCCGGCTGATTGTGCGGCAGGTTGATCAGCACGCGCAACCCCAGGTCGTAGCCCGGATCAATCACCAGCGTGCCGCCGTGTCGCTCGGCGATCTTGCGCGCCTCCGCCAGACCCATGCCGTTTCCCGACGAAGCGGTCGGCTGTTCGATTCCGTTGAACGGTTCGAAGGCGCGATTGTGCAGGTGAGGCTTGATTCCCGGGCCGTCGTCGGTGACGCGCACAATCACCATATCGTCCTCATCCCGGCAGTCGATGGTGATGATCGGCGCGCCGCCTGTGTGCCTCAGGGCGTTTTCAATCAGGTTCCTGAACATGAGCGCGATCAGCGAAAGGTCGCCGTTCACGCTCAGCATCGATCCCATGTTGACGCGCGCGCCGGTCGCCAGGATTTCCTCGCGCGCTTCGTCGGCGGCGATTTCCACGGCCTCGGCGAGATCGAACGGCGCCATGACGAAATTGTATTCCACAATCGCGAGATAACGGCGCAGCGCGTCCAGCATGCTGTTGAGCGTGTCGACGCGCGTCACAATGTCGCCAAGCCAACCGCTGCGGACCTGTTCCGGCAGATCGTCGTGGCTCCTGGAGAGGCCGCGCGCCGCGTCGTCGATCTCGCGCAACGGGGCGCGCATCTCTTTTGTGATGACGCGTCCGAGCACGCGCACGGTTTCGTTGAGCCGTTGCATTTCCCTTGTCTGGGCGCGCAGATCCGCCGTTTTGCGAATCTCGTCGGTCATGTCCTCAAAATACAGGATCGAGCCGCCGACGCTGCGGTCGGCCTTGCGCCAGGGCGTCTGCTCCCAGCGTTTCCACGTGATGGAGCCGCCGCGCGAAATGCATTCGACGCGGCTTGAAGTAACGCCGGTGTCCATGGCGAGCCGCAGCGCGGCGTCAATGCCGGGAGACTTGAGCGGCGAGCCCCGCACATCGGGGTCGTCGATCAGGCCGGGGTCGCCAAACTCCTCGATCCAGCGCTGCGACAGCATCATCAGATCGAGATTGGAATCGACCATGGCCACCGTCGCCGGCACGTGACGAATAAACAGCCGCATCAGTTCGGCTTGCTCGGCTATTTTTTCCTGTTGTTCGCGGACTTTTTCTTCAAGCAGCCGATTGTCCCTGATGATCTGGGACATCTGAAACTGCAACTGGTTGCGCTCGGTCGCCGTATGGGACACGGCGGCGAAGAGGGAAATCTCCCCGACATAAAGGACGCGCAAGTCGAGCGCGCGGCTGTCGTCGCTGCCGATGGTGACGCCGGACAGCAAAAGGGATTCATCTGAATTCCTCAGGGCGAGGAGGGCTTCCTTCATGCCAACGAAGATATGGGCTTCTTCCAGAAGCGCGCCAACGGGCGGCGCCCAGATACGCGCGGCGCCCTCGACCGACACCACGCGGCATTCCGCGTCAAACAGGCATAGCCCCATCGATCCCGAGATGAAAAGCCTGTCGATCAGCGCTTTGGACGTCCCGGGATCGCAGGTCACTGGATTACACGCCCCGACGGCGGATCGATTGCGCCATGGATATGAACATTTCGGCGACGCCTTCGCCGGTCAACGCGCTGGCGCGGACAAATTCCCGGATTTTGAAAGACGCGGAGCCGGCAAAATCCACATTGGGCGCGGCCAGGTCGATCTTGTTCAAAACCGCGCACACCGGCCGGCCCGGAAAGCGGCTCTCGAAGGCCTCGACGAGCGACGACATTTTTTCGATGGTCGCGGGACGGCTGGCGTCGCCCACGACGACCGCGCCGGAAGCCCCGACTACATAGGTCGTGCCGAAAATCGCATGGCTGAAATCGCCGTCCGTGTCCCAGATGACAAGGCGCATGGCGTCGGAATCGCCGCCTTCGCCCAGTTTGACTTCGTGGCTGAGCACGTTGACGCCGATCGTCGTCTTGTAATCGGCGTCGAAACGATTGAAGACAAGACGCTTGGCGAGCGACGTCTTGCCCACCGCTATGTCGCCGAGCAGCATGATTTTCACCGACTGGATCACGGCGTGTCCTCGTTGTCATAAAGGGTCTCGAACGTGACCCGGCGATTGCGTTCGCGCGCCCCGGGATCCTGTTCCGCGATGGGCGCGCTCGCAGCCCGCGACAGAACGACGAGTTTCCTGCGATCCACGCCGCGGCCGATCAACAATTCCGCGACGACCTCCGCGCGACGCCGCGCGATGGCCTGATTCTGCGTCGCCGTCCCGCTGGCGTCCGTATGGCCGACGACGCGTACGCCCAAGGGTTCATGCTTGATGATTTCGGCGATTGCATCAAGCCGCGCCGCGTTGGCCGGCGCGTCGCCGACAATGTCGCGCTCGGCGAAAAAAATCGCAAACCCGTCCAGCAGTTGCGACAACCGCGCGCGCGGCGCGCCGGCGCGCGCGTTCAGCAAAGCGACGCTTGCGCTCAGCCCGTCGACGCTCTCGGTCAGGCGCCGCGTCCGTTCGCCTTCCGCCGCGAGCGCTTCGATGCGGGAACGCAAATCGGCGACGAGGTTCGCCGAGGCGCTGGCGGCGGCCATGCTCTCAAGGCGGGCCTGGAGTTCGCCGATCGCGGCAAGCGGCGCGCCGCCCTGACGCACGGCGGACAGCTCGCGCTCCAGCGCGGCGGATTTTTCCGTCGCCGTCGCGAGTTCCCGCCTTGCCGCCTCAAGTTCGCGCTGCGTCGCCGCGTTGCGCGCCTGAACCGCCTCGAGGCTTGTCACGGTCGCCATGACCGCGAAATTATTCGCCAGCTCATACCTTCCCGCCGGCGTCCTGACGGCTTCATCAAGCGCCATGGCGTCGGCGGCGGATGGCACAATGCCTTCCAGTTCGACGCGCCGATCGTCGTGATTGGTCGCCACTTTGATCGGAAACGCGGCAAGGTAGGGCCGCGCCGCGACGACTTGCGCGACGGCGTTGTTGATTTGTCGCTCCTGCCACAAGCGGGCGCCGTAACGCCCCGCCGCCGCCGTCAACGCCACCAGCAGCAGCAGCGCCAGGATCTTCAACGCCCGACCGGCGCCCTGCTTTTGCGGCGGCGCGGCGGCTGCTTCCACCTGCGCGGCGAAAGCCCGCAAGGACTCCTCGTTCACAACGCCGTCGCGGCCGTAATTGACGAGCAAAGTCAGGAAGGCGCCGTCCAGCGCGAATACCTGTTCGCGCGTCAGCTCGCCGGCGATCTCCGCCGCGACGATGCTGCGCGGCGAACTGCGCAGATAGGTCTTGCGCCCGCCCAGATCGAGCGTGCGCAGTTCGTTGGCGCCGGCGTCCAGCGCATCGCGCGCAAAGCCCGTCAGCGCGGCGATCAGGCCGCCGACCATGTCGGCGTTCTGGTCCTCCGTGCCGTCGGCGCGCCAGCTTTCGATCATTTGGCCGCTGCCGGCTTCGAGAAAGAAAATGCGCACGATCCGGCCATTCGCCGTCCGCTCGATCGCCAGTTCGCTGAGCGGTCGTCCGGAGAGTTTGCTGCGCATGCGCAGCTTCCAGCGGTCCACCGACGTCAACGCGTCCATGCGCTGGTTGAGCATGGCGACGAGTTCGCGGAAGGCGTTTTGCACGGCCGCCACGACCATCTGGCCGGTCAGCGGATACAGCGCCTCGACCATCATTTCGCGCGAGTTCTTGATCTCGTTGCGAATGGCCGCGACGACCACCGGCGCGACCGCGTCCGCGAGTTCGCGATGCCGCGAAACCTCCGCCTCCCGAAGCGCCTCGACAATAATTTCAGCGGTGACTTTTTCGAGGCGCCGCGCGTCGCCAACGCGCCCGTCGAGCTTGCCGACGAGCCGCTCAATGTCGTCGAGCCGCCGCGATTCGCCCTGAAACAACAGAGATTTGAGCTGGCTGAGCCCATCGCCGGCCTGCTCCACCTTGCGCGGCTCTTCCGCCATGTCACTTCCCGCGCCAGGTCACTTTCCGCGCCAAGTCACTTCCCGCGACACGTCACCTCTTGCCGCGCGGCTCCGCCAGCTTGCGGACATGCGCGCCGAGATCGGTCAGGGCCACGCCAATGCCGTCAACGGCGGCGGCGTGCCGGCGCTCGGTTTCGCGCTCCATGTCGGCCATGCGCGATTCCAGCATGGAAAAGCGCTCAAGCATATCGCGACGAAGCGTTTCAATCGAGGCCTCGATATCGCGATGTTGCTGCTCGTTCGAGCGATGTTTTTCGCCGAACAGGAGTTCGCGAACCTGGTCAATGGTCGGCTCGGCGGCCGGCGAGCCGCCGTTCAACGGAACTACGGTTTCTTTTTGATCGGCACGGGCCATTGCGGATTCCTTCCGGGCAACGCTGGTCATCTCAAACTCCTTAAATAGCGATTTACCACGTTGGGGCAACCGCCGTGTGCGTTTTTGCTTAATTCCCGAATGAATTTACATTAGTCCATCAATTCGATTCAACCAGAACTTCAGCGTCAGCCGCCGAGGCGCAGAAAAAGGCCCCCATGCCAGATACAAAGCCGGTCCCGTTGCTGGCCCTGTTCCGCGTTTTCTTCCAGATCGGCGTTTTGAGCTTTGGCGGCGGCCTCGTCAGCTGGATCCATCGCGAAGTCGTGACCGCGCGCGGCTGGATGACCGACGCGGAGTTTCTTTCGGGCATGTCCCTGTCGCAGGTCCTGCCGGGCATCAACTCAACCAACACAAGCATTTTCGTCGGCCAGCGCCTGCGCGGGGCGCTCGGCGCGGCCGTGTGCCTTGGCGCAATGCTGCTCGGGCCTTTCATCGCCATCATCCTGGCGGGCTTCACCTACAAAACCTTGCTGGGAGTCTCCGGATTTCCCGCCCTGGTCGAAGGAGTCGGCGCGGTCGCCATGGGCCTCCTGACCCGGCTTGGCATTAAGGCGGCGCGCACGGTCAAGCTTGGGCTGTCGCCGGCAGCGGCCACGCTCGCCACCTTTGTCGGCGTCGCTGTTATGCGCTGGCCGATGCTGGCGGTCGTAGCTGTGGTGGCGCCGCTCAGCGTGTGGGCGGCCTGGCCAAGCGGCACAGCAAAGGACGCCGCCGATGCGTGACAATATCTATGTGACGCTGATCGTCCTGCTGGCGCCCCTGTCGCTGGCTTCCATCGGCGGCGCGACTGGAATCTACGCGCCCCTGCAACATGAAACCGTCGAGACGCTTGGCTGGATCACGCAGCGCGAATTCATCGATCTGTTCGCGGTGTCGCGCCTCACGCCGGGCCCAAGCTCCATGCTGGCGCCGTTGATCGCCTGGAAGGTCGCGGGCCTTGCGGGCGCGACAGTGGCTATGATCGCGCTCTATCTGCCTTCGTCGCTGCTGTGTTACGGCGTGGCGCGCGTCTGGGAAAAGCATCGCGGCAAGCCGTGGCACCGCGCTTGCGAGGCGGGCCTCACGCCGGTCGCGGCGGGGCTCGTGTTCGCCGGCGTCGCCGCCCTTTTGCGCATCGCGGGTTCCGGACCGATGACCTGGGCGACCCTGATTATCGTCGCCGGGCTTTTGACCTGGAAGCCGAAGCTGCATCCGTTCCCGCTGCTTGGCGCGGGAGCGCTGGTTTTCCTGCTCGCGCGCGGGTTCTGGATTTGACCTGGAGCGCTTCCGCGCCGAGCCAGAACACTTCGCCGGCGCTCTCTTGCGTATCGAGCCACAGGAACGGCAGCGTCGGAAAATCCGCATCCAGAATTTCCCGGCCCTCGCCAATCTCGCAGATGATTCCGCCGCCGGGAGACAGATGCGCGGGCGCCTCCGCCAGAACCCGCCGCACAAGGTCGAGCCCATCCTCGCCGCCCGCCAGCGCCATCGCGGGCTCGTGCGCATATTCAGGCGGCAGTTCCGCCATGACTTCAGCGCCGACATAGGGCGGATTGGTGATGATGAGATCGTAACGCGCGCCTTGCAGCGGCGCGAAGAGATCGCCCTCGAACAGCTTCACTCGATCGTCCATGCCGCCGTCCGCGACATTCCTCCGCGCCACTTCGAGCGCCGCCGGCGACAGATCGACGGCGTCGACACGCGCGTTCGGAAAAGCCATCGCCGCGAGAATGGCCAGACATCCCGAGCCCGTGCAAAGGTCGAGCACGCGCATCGGCGCGCGCGGGTCGCCGATCAGCGACGCGCCGCCACCCGAAAAAAGTTCGCCGCGCATCAACTCCGCGATGAAGGAGCGCGGCACAATCACGCGTTCATCGACGTAAAACGGCGCGCCGCCCACATAGGCTTTTTGCAGCAGATAGGACGCCGGTTTGCGCGTCGTCACCCGCGCCTCGATCAGGCCGGCGAGCCGCGCCCGCTCTTGCGGCAACAGCCTGGCGTCGAGAAACGGCGAAAGATCGTCGATGGGTAAACGCAATTCCTCAAGAATCAGAAACGCCGCCTCGTCGAGCGC